>JAJQAS010000063.1 GCA_021203685.1 Clostridiales bacterium
GGGTCATGCCCTTGCTCTTGCGCAGCTCACAGAACAGCTCCACCATCTCGTCGAAGCGGTCGTAGTTGTTGGGGTCGATGATCTGGGCGCCGCGGACGTTGTAACCGGCCTCTTCTGCGGCGGCGAACACCTCGTCGGGGTTGCCGATGAGGATGGGGGTCAGGAATGTGCTGGCCAGCAGCCGGGAAGAAGCCTCCAGAATACGGGGGTCGGTGCCCTCGGTAAAGACGATGGTCTTGGGGGAAGCCTTCAGTTTTTGAATCATTGCGCCGAAGCCGAAATTAGCCATTGTATCAGTTACCTCCTTGGAATTTTCGCGTTTTACAGTGCGCGGAGACACAATTGGATAACCTAACTTTAGCACGGGAATTGATATTTTGCAACCCCCCATTAGGCATATATTACAGTTTTTCTGCAAAATTTTTTATTTGCTTTGAAGTATGTTACAAATTTCACAATGTTTATGGGATGACGCCTCCCCAACGGGAGCGCGTTCCCGCTGAAAAGCATGAAAGTGGAACTTTTCGTGGAACAATGTATGCAAAGTGTGCAAAATGCGAAAATAACCCTTTTCCCTCCCACCAATGTGTGGTAGAATAGAAAACAATCGTAAGTATCTCGTATCGATTTGATTTACATTGGGAGAAAGGAACAGACCCATGACCAACAAGGAAGAATTTATTCAGATTTTCAAAGAGAACATCAAGCGGCCCGGTGCGGACGACCTGCTGGACTACCTGGAGAACAAAAGCGACTTCTTCACCGCCCCCGCCTCCGCTCGCTACCACAGCGCGTTTGAGGGCGGCCTGTGTGAGCACAGCCTCAACGTTTACGACTGCCTGGTGGACTACCTGAACCGCCCCCGGGTACGGGAGGTCTACGAGCTGGACTACTCCGACGAATCTGTGGCGCTGGTGGCCCTGTGCCACGACCTGTGCAAAATCGGCTGCTACAAGTCCTCTGTCCGCAACGTGAAGCAGGTGGACGGCAGCTGGCGGCAGGTGCCCACCTTCCAGTTTGACGATCCCATGCCCTACGGCCACGGAGAAAAGAGCGTCTATATCATCAACGGCTACGTCCGCCTGACGAGGGAAGAAGCCTTTGCCATCCGGTATCATATGGGCTTTTCCGGCCCGGAGGACAACCGGGACGTGGGCAAGGTTTTTGACATGTACCCCCTGGCCTACGCCCTCCATGTGGCGGACAGCGAAGCCACTTACTTCCTGGAGGGGAAGGATTGACCATGACCGCAGAAGCGTACCGGCGGCTCTCCGCCCCCTTCCGCACCCCCGCCGGGGAGAAGGGGCTGAATGTGGCCAACTTCGTGTTGACCCGGCTTTGCTATGTGGCCTATCCTTTGGCGCTGATTTTGCTGGCGGTGGGGAAAGATCCCCGGCTGCTCCGGTGTGTGCTGGTGCCCGCTCTTTCCTTCGCGCTGCTGTCGGTTTACCGGGACCTGCGCGACGCGCCCCGGCCCTATGAAGTGCTGGACATCCAGCCCCTCATCCATAAGGACAAAAAGGGCAAGAGCTTCCCAAGCCGCCATGTGTTCTCGGTGTTCGTCATCGCCATGACCTTTCTGTGGCTTCGCCCTGCGGTGGGAGCCGCTTTCTTGGCCGTGGGCGTGGCGCTGGCCCTGTGCCGGGTGGTTGGCGGGGTCCACTGGCCCCGGGATGTCATCGCCGGGGCGGCGGTGGGTATCGTTGCCGGTGTGGCGGGGTATTGGGTGGTTTGAGGAAGCCACTTTCCTGCTGGTTCCGTTTTTTGTCTTATTTGTTGTTTTGATACACCATTTTGCCGGAGGAGGAACACAATGGAGCTGAAAGAGACCCGGGTGGAAAGCACCTACTATTACAAGGGAAAAATCATCAACATGAAGGTGGACGATGTGCGCCTGCCCGACGGCCAGCTGGCCAAACGGGAGGAAGTTGAACACCCCGGCGGCTGCGCCATTGCCGCCCTGACGCCGGAGAACGAGCTGCTGCTGGTGCGGCAGTTCCGCTACGCCTACCAGGAGGAGATTCTGGAGATCCCCGCAGGGAAGCTGGAGAAGGGCGAGGACCCCTTTGCCGCCATGAAGCGGGAGCTGGAGGAGGAGACCGGCTGCGTCTCCAACACCTTCCTCTATCTGGGGACCTGCTACCCTACCCCCGGCTACACCAACGAACTGCTGCGCATCTGGGGCTGCCGCACCACCGCCAACCTCGGTCAGCATCTGGACCCGGACGAGTTCCTGGAGGTGGAGCGCATCCCCCTGGACAAGGCGGTGGAGATGGTGATGAACAACGAACTGCCCGACGCCAAGACCCAAATCGGCATTTTGAAGGTCGCCAACCTGGTGCGGGAGGGCAGGCTGTGACCTGACGTCTGACCGCAGCGGAAATAGAGAGTACAATGAGGTATCGTTATGCAGCCATCCTTTCTCTGTATCGGGTTCCAAAAGTGTGGCACCACCACCCTGTTTGACCTGCTGGAGCAGCACCGGGGCATTGCCCTTCCCCGGGATGTCAAAGAGCCGATGTTCTACCGGGTGCCGGCGGCGTTCCGCTACGGAGGCAGCCGCTACTATCAGTGGCGCTATTTCTCCCATATCCCAACCGATGACACGCGGCTTGTGGGAGAGGTCAACGCCGGGCTGAGCTTCAACCACTGCGCCCAACTGCTGAAGGAGAACTTCCCGCCGGAGACCAGGCTAATCTTCATGATGCGCAACCCGGTGAACCGGGCCTGGTCGGCCTATAAGTTCTTTGTGGCGCTGGGGTTCCTGCCCATGTCGGTGACGAAAGACGACCTGGAGCGGGGCCACGCCGCCGCCTTTGACCGCTATGTGCGGCAGGTGCTGGGCGACCCAAAACAGCGGGAACAGATCATGAAGCGGCGGCTGAAATACCTGGTCTTTTCCCAGGGGAATTACGACACCTGCATCGGGGAATTTGAGGATTATTTTCCCAACACTAAGTTCATCCTCTTTGAGGAGTTCATCAAAGACCAGAAGGGCGTCTGTGAGGATCTGTACGACTTTTTGGGGGTGGAGCCGGACGAGAGCATTCGGTACGGCATCAAGGCCAACGAGACCCACCGGGCCGCCGCAGGCCCCTTCCGGGCGTGGCTGCGGAAAATCATCAAGGGGGGCGACTACTTCTTTGATGAGCTTATCGGGATGCACTGCTGGGCGCCTCCGGTCTACGGGGCCTACCACAGGCTCACCCGGTACCTGTACCGCACCTGTACGGTGGAGGACACAGACAAGTCCAAAATGCTGCCGGAGACCCGGAAACTGCTGGAGGACTACTACCGGGGGGAGAAAGAGCAGCTGGAGAAGCGGATGCAGCAGGATTTGAGCGAGATTTGGTTTTAGAACACGGTTGACGTTGACGTGAATTCGAAGGGAGTGAACTGATGAACAGATCTGATAATCCATATGCCATTGGTGGCCCGATTTTCTGGAAGATGCCCATGGAGCGCACCAGCATTGGTGCATGGGCAGTAACTAGTAAATGGGAAATCCAACACGCAGACTATATTTTTATCAACGATGTGGGCAATGGAAAGGCTCGCGTAGTCAATCTCCGATTGGAGAAGTACTTTTACGATGCCGACATTGACGAGCGAACCCACAGCTATGTGCCAATGCTAGGTGCGATTTGCGGCGACATAGCCGGTTCCGTCTATGAATGGCACAACATCAAATATGTCCCCGATGTGGACCGCCTGATTCAGCACAGGGCCAGGTTTACCGACGATTCGGTGATGACACTTGCGGTGGCAGTGGGCCTGAAAAACGGCCTGCAAAAATGCGGCAAACGCACCGGTTTCACCTCCGAGGACGAGGACATCATCCGGGAGGAAGTGCAAAACGCGCTGCGCTTCTACGGCCAGCGGTATCCCCACGCCGGGTACGGCGGCTCTTTCCGTCGGTGGCTGGCCAGTCCCGACCCCAAGCCCTACAACAGCTGGGGCAACGGCTCCGCCATGCGGGCCTCCTTTGCGGGATGGGCAGCTAAAACGCTGGAGGACGCGGAGTTGTTGGGGCGGCTCTCGGCGGAGGTCACCCACAACCACCCGGAGGGTGTCAAAGGTGCGGTGGCAGTGTCCGGCGGCATTTTCACCCTGTTGCACAGCAAGAGCGAGGAAGTGGCGGCGCGGAAAGAGGAACTGGCCCGCTACGAAGCCCAGCACTACGATTTGAATTTCACGCTGGACGAGATCCGGCCCGATTACTCCTTTGACGTGTCCTGTCAGGGGTCTGTCCCCCAGGCAATTCGAGCCTTTTTAGAGGGGAACAGCTATGAGGAGGTCATTGCCCTGGCCATCTCGATCGGCGGCGACAGCGATACCATTGGCGCCATCGCCGGTAGCTTGGCGGCAATCGTTTATCCCATTTCCGAGGGGGTACGGGACCGTGTGCTGAAGCGATTGGATGACGCTTTTAAGAAGGAATTGGCAGAAGCAATCGACTTCATTTATGAATGAACGAAACTGCGCGGTATGACTTTAAAACGTTCCAAAGGGGGTATTGTTTATGGTCAATCAACCGGTGAAAGAAAACAGCGGCCCCCAGGGCCGCAATCTGGTCTGGCAGGAGCAGAAGGTCACCTATGAGGATCGCTGCCGGGTGCTGGGACAGAAGGGCGGCGTGTTCTGGCTGACGGGGCTCTCGGGCAGCGGCAAGAGCACCATCGCCGTGGAGTGCGAGCGGCGGCTCAACGCCCTGGGGTATAAGGTCTATCTGCTGGACGGGGACAACATCCGCCACGGAATCAACGCCGACCTGGGCTTCACAGACGCGGACCGGAACGAGAATATTCGGCGCAACATGCACATCGCCCACCTGTTCGCTGACGCGGGCATTATCACGCTGGTCAGCTTCATCACGCCGTTCGCCGCCATGCGGCGGCAGGCCCAGGCCTGCATTGGGGAACCGTTTCACGAGATTTACGTCAAAGCCAGTCTGGAGACCTGCCAGCAGCGTGACCCCAAGGGGCTTTACCAGAAGAACATCGCCAACTTCACCGGCAAGGACAGCGCCTATGAGCCGCCTACCTGCCCAGAGCTGGTGTTGGACACAGAGGAACTCTCCGTCAGCCAGTGCGCCGACCGGCTGATGGGGCTGGTGTTCCGCAGCTGCAAGCTGTGAACGCTGTGGAATACGAAAGAGGCGCGTTCCGCTGCAACCTCTGTCCCCGCCGTTGCAACGCCCTGCGGACAGCGACAGAGGGCCAGGGCTTTTGCGGGATGCCCAGCCAGCCCCGGTTGGCCCGCGCGGCTCTTCACCGGTGGGAGGAGCCGCCCGTCTCCGGGACGCGGGGGTCCGGGGCGGTGTTTTTCTCCGGCTGCACCCTGAGGTGCGTCTTTTGCCAGAACGAACCCATCAGTCATCAGGGGCTGGGAAAGACCGTCTCTGTTTCCCGCCTGCGGGAGATTTTCGCAGAGCTGACGGCACAGGGGGCGCACAACATCAATCTGGTCTCACCGACCCCCTATGCCCATGTTATTGCCCGGGCATTGGAGCAGCCCCCTAGCGTGCCTGTGGTGTGGAACACCGGCGGTTACGAGCGGGTGGAGACCCTGCGGATGTTGGAGGGCAAGGTGGACGTCTACCTGCCTGACCTGAAATACCTGACCCCGGAGAAGGCCGCCCGGTACTCCGGCGCGGCGGACTATCCCCAGCGGGCCACCGAGGCCATTTTGGAGATGTACCGCCAGGTGGGGCCGGTGGAGCTGGACGAAAACGGACTGATTCGCCGGGGTCTCATCATTCGGCACCTGATTTTGCCCGGTCAGGTGCGGGAGGCCAAAGCGGTGATGGACTGGGTCGGCGAGCAGTTTCCGCCTGGCGCGGTGCTGTTTTCGCTGATGAGCCAGTATTTCCCTCTGGGCCGGGCGGCGGACTTCCCGGAAATTGACCGCCCTCTGCGCAAGGGGGAGGCCAGGACCGCAGCGGATTACATGGCCAACCTGGGGCTGTCCGGTTTCACGCAGGAGCAGGATGCCGCCAGCGCCCGGTATGTGCCGAATTTCGATTTGACCGGGGTGTAATGATTCCATCGCTATTCAAAATTTCTTCTCAAATTCTTCTCAATTTGTCCAACACCTTACCTCTGGGTTCTGGTATTCTATACTTGCAGCAAGCGAACAGGGCAACGCGAACTGCAAGGTTGTTTTTCATTTTTTCTCCTTTCTTTTCTCTCTTTTCTCTTCAAAAAAAAGGCCGCCGGACGGAAGTTCGGCGGTTCTTTTTGGCTTGATAAAGATTTTTGGGACGAGAAAGACCCCGCGCTGTGCGCGGGGCCTGACAGACTCTTAGTAATATCTCTTGCGGTTCTTCCGGGCCGCCTCAGACTTCTTGCGGCGCTTGACGCTGGGGCTTTCATAGTGCTCGCGCTTACGGACCTCAGCGAGAACCCCGGACTTTGCGCAGGAACGCTTAAAGCGCTTCAGAGCGTTATCCAGAGATTCGCCTTCTCTCACTCGAACTTCAGCCATTCTATTTTCCCTCCCTCCGAATATGCCCAGGGAGTCTAGGAACAGGGCACAGCAAACCATGCGACATGGTCTTGATTATAGTTATCATACGCCCCTAAACACCATTTGTCAATAGGAATTTTGGGGATACTTGAAATTTTGCCTGAAAAAAGACGGAGATTTTGGGGATTTTTACTGTCTCCCTGCTGTTCCTTGCGGGAAAAAATGGGGGCGGCAAAATCGCCGCCCCTATAAACCTCTCTCTCGGTGTTGTGTCGGCTCAGATGGGCCAGCACGTTTCCTCCTCGTCCTCCTCGCCGGTGACGACGGTGTGGAACAGCCCCTGGAGCCGGAAGCACAGGCGAATGACGCCCAGCATCAGGGCGGCGATCCCCAGAGAGATGCCAAAGATTTTGCATACGTTCTTCATGGAAAAAACCTCCAGTGTTTCAGGTGTCGGACGGCGGCAGAGGGTTTCCCTCCTCGTCCAGGTGTTTCCACTCCTGCACGAAGGCAGGAACGAGTACGCCGCCAGTTTTCCGCTGGTAGCGCAGATAGAGTTCTTTGGCAAAGGCGGCTCGCTGGCGGCTGGTTTCCCGCCGGAGATAGGCGGGGTCCAGATCCCAGATGCGCACCCGATCCAGCCCATCGGCGTCCTTCAGCAGTGCCGCAAGGGTCAGGCCTCGCTGTGGGTCGGCCAGTTGGTAGCCCTCCACTGTGGAGTCCAGGGCTTCATCGCTCCGGGAGTGGGCGTCCACCGCTGCCTGCACCAGCGTCAAGTCTTCCCCCGTCAGGCCGGTGATGCCAGGGAGCTGCTGGGCGGCGCGCCAGCCGTGCAGCTCGTCTAGGGAGTCGTTTTCCCGCCCTATGTCGTGGTAGGCGCAGGCCAGCAGCAGCAGACGGGTGTCCTGTGGGGAGAGGTGCTCCTCCAGGGCGCAGAATGCGCCGTGGCAGAGGGTGCGGTAGATGTGGCCGGGGCCGTGGAGCGCGCTGTCGTAGAGGACAGCGTAGTTCAGTTCCTGCGCTGTCTGCCGGAACAGGTCATAGCCCGGCCAGCGGAGCAGACGGTTCACCAGGGGCTGGTGTTCGCCCCAGTCCGGGGTGGAGAGCAGGTCTAACAGCAGTTGCATTGACATACGCGCTCCCCCCTTTTCTGCCAAAGATTCTATGTGTATTATACCGCAAATGGGCGGGATTGTAAAGCCGGGTGTTGTGACCGAACTGTTAAAAAACGCCGCTCCCTGTTGTGGGAACGGCGTTTTTGCGATGTCGATTCATGTGGTGAGGTATGCGACCAGTTGGCAGATGCCCACGGCCAGCAGACCCAGGGCGATGACGGCGCAGACGACGCCGTTCACCAAATCCCGCCCGCCGCCGGGCTGGGGGAACTCCGGCTCCTCAAAGTCGGGGTCCTCCACGTGGCCCACGCGCCCGTGGCGGATGATCCACCGCCGGTTGAAGAACTGGGCGGAAAGGGCGGCAAAGGCGGGGAACAGCATGATGCCTGTGATGCCGGAGATCAGCTCCATGGTGGCCATCCAGTAGACCATCAGCAGCACGATGATGACCATGTACACCACGCCCATCATGGCCCAAATGCGTTTGGAGAGCATTACTCCTTGCCCTGCTGCTCCTTGAGCAGGTCGCGGATCTCAGTCAGCAGTTCCTCAGTGGTGGGACCGGCA
>JAJQAS010000279.1 GCA_021203685.1 Clostridiales bacterium
TTTCGGCGGGAAACCCCTCCACCATGCTTCGCATGGTCCCCCTCCCCTTTCAGGGCAGGGAGCGCAGCGGAAGTGCCGCTTGACGGCGGAGGCGAGGGGGAAAGTGCTTGTCATTTGGTTTGTATTTAGCCAAAAGAATGGGATTTAGGAACGAAAATGACGCCATAAAGAAAACCTTTCCCTTAACGAGCATCCTTTCGTATTTGACCGCCCCTCTTGCCTCCCCTGAAAGGGGAGGTGGCGCGGCGCAAGCCGCGACGGAGGGGTTTCACACCGAGGAGAACAACTATGCCGCTTTTATTCATCGAATACCCCAAATGCACCACCTGTCAGCGGGCCAAGCGGTTCCTGGACGGCTTGGGGGTGGCCTACACCGACCGCCACATTGTGGAGCAGAACCCCACCGCCGACGAGCTGGCCGGGTGGCACAGGCGCAGCGGCCTGCCGGTGAAGCGGTTCGTCAACACCTCCGGTCAGCTCTACCGCCAGCTGGGGCTGAAAGACAAGCTGCCGGAGATGACGGAGGAAGAGATTTACGCGCTGCTGGCCACCGACGGGATGCTGGTCAAGCGTCCCCTGCTCATCGGGGAGGACTTCGTCCTCACCGGCTTCAAGGAGGCCCAGTGGCGGGAGGCGCTGGCGCGCTGAGCCGCCGCACATCCCCCATTTGGGGCATGGAGGTTATCATTTCATGAAATTAGGTATCGTAGGGCTGCCCAACGTGGGCAAAAGTACCCTTTTTAACGCCATCACCAACGCGGGCGCGGAGTGCGCCAACTACCCCTTCTGCACCATCGAGCCAAACGTGGGGACGGTGGCCGTCCCCGACGCCCGGCTGGATTGGCTCTCCGCCCTCTACCACCCCAAAAAGACCACCCCCGCTGTCATCGAGTTTGTGGACATCGCCGGGCTGGTCAAGGGGGCCAGCCACGGGGAGGGGCTGGGCAACAAGTTCCTCTCCAACATCCGGGGAACCGACGCCATCGTCCATGTGGTGCGCTGCTTCGACGATGACAACGTCATTCATGTGGAGGGCAGCACCGACCCCATCCGGGACATCGGCATCATCGACCTGGAGCTGATCATGGCCGACCTGGAGATGGTAGACCGCCGCATCGACAAGGCCAAAAAGGCCGCCAAGGGAGACAAAAAGTTCCTCCACGAGGCGGAGGTGTTCAGCGGCCTCCGGGACTGGCTCAACGACGGAAACTCCGTCCGCTCCTACGAGTGCGACAAGGAGGACCGGGCGCTCATCGCCACCAGCGACCTACTGAGCCTGAAGCCCATCATCTACGCCGCCAACCTGGACGAGGACACCTTCTCCGGCGACTGGGCCGCCAACCCCTACTATCAACAGGTCAAGGCCCTGGCCGACAAGGAGGGCGCGCAGGTCATCCCCGTCTGCGCCCAGCTGGAGGAGGAGCTGTCCCAGATGGACCCGGAGGAACAGAGTTTGTTCATGGAGGAGCTGGGCATTGCCGAGTCCGGCCTGGACCGACTCATCAAGGCCAGCTATACCCTGCTGGGGCTGATCTCCTTCCTGACCTCCGGCGAGGACGAGTGCCGGGCCTGGACCATCACCAAGGGCACCAAAGCCCCCCAGGCCGCCGGGAAAATCCACAGCGACTTTGAGCGGGGCTTCATCCGGGCGGAAGTCATCGCCTACGATGACATGGTGGCCTGCGGCTCGGAGAAAGTGGCCAGGGAAAAGGGCCTCATGCGCTCCGAGGGCAAGGAGTACGTGGTGGCCGACGGGGACATCATTTTGTTCCGGTTCAACGTGTAAATGGGATTTTCGTGTAGCGAACCAATCAGTTTTCCCAAAGTCCAAAAGAGAATGCCCAATTTTACAAAAATAAGGATTGAAACTCCTGCGAAAATTAGGTATAATGACAATGCAAGGTAGTGAGCACAGGTGTTTGTGCTTTCGCGTCTCTATTCTAAGGAGGAAAATCGACACATGGCTATTTCACTGAATATCAACAACGCCGGGCTGCGCGCCCACGAGCTGGAGCAGACCAAATTCCTGGTGGATGCGTCCTATCAGCACCTGATGAGCAGAGAGGGCGCGGGCAATGACTTCCTGGGCTGGCTGAACCTGCCCTTCGAGTACGACAAGGAGGAGTTCGCCCGCATCAAGGCTGCCGCCAAGAAGATCCAGGCCCAGTCCGAGGTGCTCATCGCCATCGGCATCGGCGGCTCCTATCTGGGCGCGCGGGCCGGTCTGGAGTTCTCCAAAGGCCCCTTCTACAACCAGCTGGCCAGCAAGGGCGAGGGCGTTGAGGTCTATTTCGCCGGTAACAACATCAGCTCCGCCTATGTCAGCTACCTGATGCAGATCATCGGCGACCGGGACTTCTCCGTCAACGTCATCTCCAAGTCCGGCACCACCACCGAGCCTGCCGTGGCCTTCCGCATCTTCAAGGCCAAGCTGGAGGAGAAATACGGCAAGGAAGGCGCGAAAGACCGCATCTACGCCACCACCGACGCCAAAAAGGGCGCGCTCCGGGGTCTGGCCGTGGCCGAGGGCTACGAGACCTTCGTGGTGCCTGACGCCACCGGTGGCCGCTTCTCCTGCCTGACCGCTGTGGGTCTGCTGCCCATGGCCGTCGGCGGCATGGACATCGACGCCGTCATGAAGGGCTGCGAGGACGCCTGCGTCAAGTACAACAACCCTGACCTGTACACCAACGACGCCATGAAGTACGCCGCCACCCGGTTCATCATGCTGATGAAGGGCAAGAGCGTGGAGATCCTCTCCAACTATGAACCCGCCCTGACCCAGTTCGGCGAGTGGTACAAGCAGCTGATGGCCGAGTCCGAGGGCAAGGACGGCAAGGGCCTGTTCCCCGTCTCCGCCAACTTCTCCACCGACCTGCACTCCATCGGCCAGTTCATCCAGGACGGCTCCCGCACCATGTTCGAGACGGTGCTGTGGGTGCAGAAATCCGCCTGCGACATCGCCGTGCCCGACGACCCCGCCAACGTGGACGGCCTGAACTTCGCCTCCGGCAAGACCATGCAGTATATGAACGAGAAGGCCATGAACGGCACCATGCTGGCCCATGTGGACGGCGGCGTGCCCAACATTATCATCACCCTGGACGAGCTGAACGACCACAACTTCGGTGAGCTGGTGTACTTCTTCTGGAAGTCCCTGGGCATCTCCGCCTATATGCTGGGGGTCAATCCGTTCAATCAGCCCGGCGTCGAGGACTATAAGAAGAATATGTTTGCTTTGCTGGGTAAGCCGGGTTACGAGGATATGAAGGCGGATTTGGAGGCGCGCCTCGCCGCCGTGCTGTAAGGAATTTGCCTGCGGCAAATAATAATCCCACTCGCCCTAAAACGTGCCACAGGCACGTTTTGGCCCAAGGGCCACGGGCTGAAATTAAGGTGTTCGCCTACGGCGAATGGAATCCCCCTCGCCCTAAAACGCGCCCCCGGCGCGTTTTGGCCCAAGGGCCACGGGCTCACAGCCCGGGTCGAGGACTACAAGAAGAATATGTTTGCGCTGTTGGGTAAGCCGGGTTATGAGGATATGAAGGCAGACCTGGAAGCTCGCCTCGCCGCCGTGCTGTAAGGAGCCTGTCACAAACGGATAGCTTGACTGCATCTCCATGAGCCTGTCCCTTGCTTGAAAACCCCTCCGCCACCGCCTAAAGGCGGCGGCCCTCCTCCCCTTTCAGAGGAGGCAAGAGGGGTGGTCAGTTACAGGATGTAGGCTGTATAAAAATAGGAATATATAGGATAACTGCCCATATCACCGGAGGGACCCCATGCTGTATCAGATCCTGCTCGTTGTCGTTGTCATCGTTGCGCTCATCGGCAACGCCTTTCAGGACATGGAGCGGAATGCCCAACTGAAACGCCAACAGGAGCAGCTGGACGAGCTTTGCCGACAGATGGGTCCCCCGGAGCTGGCCTCCCGCTACGTCTCCCCGGAGACGGCGGCACAGGCCGCCCGGCTGAAAGCCGACGGCAAGCTGGTGGAGGCGGTGAAGGTCATCCGCGCCGCCACTGCCATGGAGCTGCTGGAAGCGAAGCAGTACGTAGACAAGCTCTGACGTTCCCCCAATACCAAATAATGACGCCCGAATCCCGGTTTTTGCCAGTGTTCGGGCGTTTTTGCGCCAAAAATGCCGCCGGAAGGCCCGGAGCGGCGGTGCCTGCCGAAAACGATTCGGATTTTTCACCTTTTTTACAGGGGGAGAGAAAGTGTCGGATTTGCAGCGTTTCTCGTTAATATGGCAACTTTCCCCTGTCAAAACAAAACGCGCCCCCTCTGCGCCCACCACTTCCCTCGTTGGGAAAGGTTGCTTTTTTTGCAAGTGGTGCTATAATGGAGCTGTGAGAATCCGCCTTATGTATCGTTTTTATCTGTTCACCGTTCAGAAAGGAGTATCACAATGGAAAACATCAAAAAATATGTGGCTGAGGTCATCGGCACCTTTGTCCTGGTGACCTTTGGCTGCGGCACCGCTGTGGCGGTGGGCTGCGCCAGCGACGCCGGCAGCGGCTACCTGCTGACCGCCCTGGCCTTCGGGCTGGTCATCGTCGCCATGGCCTACAGCATCGGCAACATCTCCGGCTGCCACATCAACCCCGCGGTGTCGCTGGCCATGCTCATCCGCAAGCAGCTCTCCGTCGGGGACTTTGTGGGCTACGTCATCTCCCAGCTCATCGGCTCCGCCCTGGGCTGCGTGGTGCTGGGCATTGTGTTCGGCTTCGACTGCGGCTTTGGCGCCAACCAGATCCAGGAGGGCTGGACCAACGGCTCTGTGGCCGGCGCGCTGCTGGTGGAGATAGTGCTGACCTTCGTGTTCGTGCTGACCATCATCGGTGTCACCAGCAAGCAGGAGAACAGCGCCGTCTCCGGCGTGGTCATCGGCCTCTCCCTGACCTTGGTACATATCCTGGGCATTGCCCTGACCGGTACCTCGGTCAACCCGGCCCGGAGCCTGATGCCCGCCCTGTTCGCGGGCGGCGCGGCGCTGTCCCAGGTGTGGATCTTCATCGTGGCCCCGCTGGTGGGCGGCGCGCTGGCGGCAGTGGTGTACACCGCGTTGGAGGACTGAAAGCGACAGCACCGGAAACGCAACGAAACAGCACCCGGACGGAACCTGTGGCCCTGTTCGGGTGCTTCTGACTGCGTGGGCTACTCCAGCACGATGCCGGTCACGGCGGCGTCCACAGGACACCGGCCCCCCAGCGCCGCCTGGGCGGCCTCCCCCTGGCAGACCAGCACATGGCTGCCCACAGCGGCCCCCAGAGTGTCCGCCGCCACCAGCGTGCCGCCGCCGGGGACCTGCACCAGCAAAAGGGCTGCGCCGTCCAGGGCGGTGACGTGGGTGGGGGCGGTGACGAGTCCCGTCACTTTGCAAATCAACATAAGGAAACTCCCTTCCGCGGGTATCGCGGTTCAGATAGGGCTTAGTATGCCGGAATCGGCGAAAATTATGAGCGGCGGAGCAGTCTCCGGGAAAAAGAGACCATGCCGCCGGTTGGCGCAGCGCGGCCCCTTGACGGAGCCGCGTATTTCAGTATAATAAATACAGTAAGACACCAAGACACCAAGCCAGCGGCCTCACAGGCCGCGGCAGTCAGAAAGGATGGTCACAAGCATGGATACCATTCAAATCAAGGACCTTTATGACCTGGACCACACCCTGGCGGGGGACTACCTGCGCCAGTTCACCTACCCCTGGGAGGCGCTGGACGGCATCGGCGCGTTGATTGCCGCCCTGGGCCCTCAGCTGGACCCGGCGGAATACCAGCAGGTGTCCGAGGGCGTTTGGGTGGCCCGCAGCGCCACCGTCGCCCCCACCGCCTACCTGGGCAAAAACTGCATCATCGGCAAAAACACCGAGGTGCGCCACGGGGCTTTCGTCCGGGGCAATGCCCTGGTGGGCGAGGACTGCGTGGTGGGCAACTCTGTAGAGCTGAAAAACGTCATCCTCTTTGACCACGTCCAGACCCCCCATTACAACTACGTGGGGGACAGCATCCTGGGCTATTACTCCCACATGGGAGCCGGTTCCATCACCAGCAACGTGAAGAGCGACAAGACCCTGGTGGTGGTCAAGGACGGGGAGCAGCGCTGGGAGACCGGACGGAAGAAGTTCGGCGCCATGTTGGGCGACCACGTCGAGGTGGGGTGCAACTCGGTTTTGAATCCCGGCACGGTGGTCGGCCGGGGCAGCCACATCTATCCCCTCTCCTGCGTCCGGGGCGTGGTGCCGCCCAGGAGCATCTACAAGACCGGCGGCGTGGTGGTCCCCCAGCGGTAAAGAGCGCAAAAAGTCCCCGGAGAGATGAACTCTCCGGGGAAGTATACGGTCGAAATTATGGTTTCTGGTTATCCCTTTTACTCAGCTTTGTGCTAGAAACCCCTCCGCCGTCAAGCGGCACTTCCGAAGCTGCGCTTCTCCCTGCGCCACCGCCTAAAGGTTGTGGCCCGCCTCCGCCGTCAAGCGGCACTTCCGGGGCTTTGCCCCTCCCTGCCCTTTCAGGGGGGCAAGGGGGGTCAGTCACCAAACGGTAGTTCTTCGTGGAAAACTTGTACTATTCCCCCTCGTCGATGGCCTCCTGGCCCTGGAGGGTCAGGGCGGCGCTGCCCGGCTCCAGCATTGGCTCCGCGCCGGGCGCGGCGGCGGACCGGGCGAACTGCCGGTAGAGGGCAGAACGCTCCCAGCTGGCATAGTCGAAGCCGGAGAGAGGGATGCCGTAATCCAGGGTGATCAGCCCCCGCCGCTGGAGCTGGAGCAGAGCGGTCCCCGCTGTGCGCAGCTCCTCCTGGGTGGCTTCCGGCCCGGTGAGATACACCGGCGCGGACATGACAAAAGACAACTCCGGGTTTTCCGGGCTGCGCAGCAAGAACCGGGCCACTGGGAGGAAAGCGTTCCGGGCCAGCAGGTCCAGCAATTGGCGCTCCGGGTCGGTCAGGGGCGCGGGGGTGCCGCACCCGCCGCAGTTGGGACAGGGCATGAGATGCCTCCAATCAAAACAAAATCAACTTAGGCCGTGGCCTGGCTGTGAATGATCCCCCGCAGATACCAGCCGTTGTCCTCCCAGACGAACACCAGTTTCAGCGCCGACCAGTCCAGGTTGTCGTCCCCCTGGCCGGGCAGGTAGCAGTCCACAAAGCGGCAGCCGGGGTACGCTTCGGCCACGTTCTCCTGGGCGTTGCCAGTGTAGAGGACGGTGTCCACCCCAAAGGAGGGACAGGCGGTATAGTCCGCATCCCACAAAAAATCAAGGAGATACTCCGATATGGTCATCTTCATGGGTTCCCCGTCGCCCGGCGTGACGCCCCAGACGTAACTGGTGGTCTCAGACTCGGCGTTTTTCAGCTCCTTGGCGGTGAGGGTCACATCGGTGGAGAAGTCCACCGTGGAATAGGGGGTAAAGGTCACGCCCTCGTCCGGGTCCGCCAGTTTAGACAGGGCGGAGTAGTCCCGGCTGTTCAGAGCGTCCAGCACGTCCATCGCGGCGGTGAGAAGGGCGGTGTTGCTGCCATTGTTGCCGCCGTTCTCGCTGGAATCGGACTGGAACACCGACAGGGACAGCCCCTTGCTGCCGGAGGAAATGCCGCGCAGCACAAAACCGGCGGCCAGCCCAATCAGAAGCGCAACGATCACTGCAAAAATTGCGGCGCGCCGTGTCATGCAAATCAGCTCCTTTTCTCCATAGATAGTAGTATTATACACGATATGACTCTGGTATGCAACAACAAATGGTTACAAACAAAAACATTTTGTTTTTGTTTTCGCCGCTTCCCGTATTGTGGCGTATTGGTTCAATCGTTTTGTTATTGGTGTTGATTCATAACCGGTGAAACCTGTTCTATTTTCCCGTAAATTGTTCCAGCGTTATTTTTCGGGACTAGTTGGGTTTTTGTTGGGTTTTTGCTGGGCTGTTGGGTTTTCCTATCTATTGAAAAATTCTAGGGGTGTCTTATCTCTATAGTTTGGCTTTTTTGGCTTTTTTAAGATTTTCGATATTCTACAAAACTTAGCAAACGTTTACAACATACTACACCAAGCAAAATAAAGCCAACCGGTTTGGCTTTTGAAGTGCCCCCTGTCAAGTAGACAGTGAAAAAACGAAAGAAGATTTGCTTGAG
>JAJQAS010000016.1 GCA_021203685.1 Clostridiales bacterium
ACGCAGCTTCCAATTCACGCATTTGGGGGTTGACTTTTAATAGTTAATCTTTCATAAATTCATCCGCCCGTTTTCCAGGCCCCCAATGTTTCCGATACCCGACAGACTTGCAGATACCCTTGAAAAGCATGGTTGTATCATAGCAGAACGCCGCAAAAAGCTCATTTCCAGATAGGTAAAGAAACGTCCTCAATTTTTACATATATGTAAAAATGCAAAAAGAAAAAAATACCGCCATCCGAAATATCCGAATAAGCGGTATCATGCTCCCTGCGGTAGCGGTGTTTGATTTTCCAATAACGTTTTTATTAAATTTCTGACAGCTTCCTGGTTCCCTTTGTTCAGCAGCATGAAGTCAGTCACGGCTTCGTCCTGCTGTTGTTCCGTAATCCATCCCGGATAGAGCTGATTTGGTGTCACTGCCAAAGCACATGAGATGTCAATCACTGCCTGCGATCCGATATTTATGTATCCATGCTCATACTGGCATAAAATCTTAGCGGAATACGAACCGCCGAGCTTGTCCGCAAGCTGCTCCAAAGTCAGCTTTTTCTGCTTTCTGTATCGTTTGATATTTGCTCCGATTTCTTCCATATCGTCGCTGATTGGTTCTCTTTTTTCCGCCAAGGCCCTTCACCTCCTTCCGGCTACGCATCTATTTACATTTTCAAACTGGTTGCCAGCATTTTTTACTCTTATACCAACATTGTAAATCCTATGTTATCCCTTTTCAATTTCACTTGCGTAAAGCCTCATTTTCAGTCTGAAAGTAGATTAATTTCAGAGGCTGAAATGGTATATTTCACAATTTGAAATATATTGATTGACCTTCTCTGGAAATAGCTGTATCCTATTATCAGGAGGTGCGCTATGAACCAAGAAAATGCCAAGTCAAAACAGATACAAGCGATTAAGACCCGCTTAAATGATGCTCTCAAAGCAGAGAAAATGAGTATCAATCAGCTCACGGATGCAATCAACGATTCCAACAGTGAAATAAAAGTAAACTATAACACTGTCCGCCATGCCTTTGACCATACCAGTGACGCTCTCGATCTTACCGCCCTGATTGCAATTTCTCGTTACCTGCATCTGGACACAGGACTATTACTGTCCCCACCAGACACAGTTTATAAGACATTAAAATCCGTCACCGACATTTCCTCTTCTGGTCAATTTACCATCCTTAACGATGATAAATACAAAGGAAAATACTACGGCTACCTATATTCTGCAAACCAGAAATCCGATACAATCGTTCACTTTGAATTAGAAAACGAGAGCACCCCGGAAGGTTTTGCAAGCACTCTTTTCTATCATGGAAGAATAAGCCATGTTGACGGCAGAGTAGAAGAATCTTCCCGTGAGCTTTATGGTACGCCAATCTTACATACACTAAGCTCCAATGTCTTTATTCATTTCACGAATGACCTTGGTGACTCTTTCTATTTCTATTTCTCAAGGCAGTGGTTTCGCAGTTATACGCTGTATTTTCGCAAAGGCATTGTACTAACTGCGTCCTCTATAGGAGAACACCCTCCCATTGTACAAAACTTTGTGCTGTTTGCCCGAAAGCTCTCCAAAGAGAAAGAACGCTATCTTCCGGGACTCCTTGGCACCGCATCTCCATCTTTTACAATCCGTAAAGATGATGTTGACGATCTACGAGCTTCAGAACCCGTTGTTGCCGATTTTTTCAAGGATTTCGATTACATTTTGAGCCATAATACATCAACCGTTTATGAAATAAACGAACAGCAGATTCTGCCATCCATCAACAAACATACAATGGACCGCGACACTGTTTATCAGGCGTTATGCCTGCTAAAAGAACATGCACTGGAGCCAAACCGAATTGTTTACGAAGACAACAATGATCTTGCCGGTTTCAGCAAAACATTTCTTCAAAGACCATAAGCAGATAGTTTAGCCACCAGAAAACAAAAAGGCCGGAATAGATAGGTGATTTCAGTCCATGTTACTGACTGCCTCCCTCATCTACCCCGGCCTCTCCACGCAATGCGGGCAGCACGTTAAGGTGACTGCAATATTCTGTTTCATCAAAGCCTGCCGCCTTTTCTGCCAGAAGATCAAAAATCCAGCTTCATAACCGGCAGGGCTTCTTCATCCATCAGGTGATTGACTTCATCCATCGAAATATAATGGTCTACCTTGCCATCCTTTTCATATCCAAGCGCCCTCCTGCCATTGATAATCATCGGCTTACACATATATTTCGGTTTCAGGTTACTGCTGTTATGTGTTGTATATATCCGTACTTCACTTCCGTTTTTCATCCGATATTTCCGCTGCTCCTTCCTGCTCATAAATCTTCATATCATATCGGCCAGTTCAAAGATTCACATCTCTTAGATGCTTCCTGTTCTAACCATTCTATCCACAAAAAGGTTGAGCAAAAGTTCACATTCCCTCTTGACAACTGTTCGCACTCGTGCTAAGATACGAACATAAGTTCTTGAACCGATGTTCGTATTATAATGGAACAAAAGTTCATTGTCAAGAGTGAACAGCAGTTTTTTTCAAAACAAGTGCAACACACTCGCTGAGGTAAAGAGAAATGGAGGTTTGTTATGAACACGATCAATGAAATGGACGTACAGCTTTCGCCCGGTGCCACAGCAGGCGATAAAGTCCGCGCACTTCGGGCTGCGCAGAAAATGAGTATGGCCGAGCTTTCGCGCCGTACCGGTCTCTCAACCCGTATCATCTGCTATTACGAAAAAAATGAACGTGTCCCCGGCGTCGAGGCGATCAAGAAGCTCTCATCCGCTTTTGGCGTCAGCACCAGTTTCTTTATGGATGATGAGGAATTCAGCCGACAGGAAAAGCAGGATGAATTTCTTTCCCAGGTGAAGAAAGACTATGGTTCGAGGGGAAAAGCACAGGCGAAAAAGCTTTTGGAAGACACGAACGCGCTCTTCGCAGGCGGAGAGCTGTCCGAGGAGGAACAGGTTGACTTCATGGACGAAATGCAGGAGCTTTTCGTAATTGCTAAAAAGCGCGCAAAAATGAAACATGGTTCCGGCAGGAATACGCAGCCGGATCAGGGCAAATGAAAAAAACCGTAATGCAGTCCACCCATACGGACATCATCACGGTTGCAGGAAGAGGTGACAAATTTGGATGCGAAAGTATTAAAGACCGCGTCATATCTTGTTCACAGGTATAAGACACGAAACCCTTTTGACATTATTGCTCAAAGGGATATTGATTTTGATTATACATACCGCTATGCTCATTTGCTCGGATATTACTGTGTGCTCAATGGAGAACGCTTCATCCGTCTCAACGGGGATGCGTCCGAACAAGACCTTGAAGAAGCCGCCCAACATGAGTTGAGCCATGATGTTCTGGACTACAGGGACGCCTGCCACGGTGCCAGCTTTAAGGATACCTATTTTTACAGCAGGTCCTGTGATTACAAGGAGCGCCGCGCGAATCTCATGACAGCAGAGGTTTTAATCAAAGACGCGGACGTATTAGAACCGATAGGCTATTATAAATATAAAGAATTGTATCAGGTGGAACGCCAGCGTCACCCACAGACACCGGATGAATCCCTGGACTACTATGTGTCAATGGAATTTGGAGAGCAATGTGGCTCCTGCTTTCTGACCATAGAGCAGCTTGCAAAGACGCTTGGCCGAAACCTGGATTTGCTGGAATACAAGATAAAGGCTCTACTGGTCAAGGGCTATGATCTTCCGATCACACCGGAGTTAAAGACCAATTATCTGAAAAGATAAGGAACAGGAGGTGACCACACATGATGAATCCGAAGATACAGGCATTACATCCGCATAAAGAAAAAGTCTATGTGAAGGTCAGCTCCGACACCGATCAGACGGGTTATGTGCAGCCAAAGGCCATCACATGGACAGACGGCAGGCGGTATGTGATTGATGATGTGAAGGACTTCCGTCCTGCAAACACCGTCGGCACTGATCTTCCCGGTGACTGCTATACGGTAGTCATCAAGGGCCAGCTAAAGCATTTATTCTTTGAGCAGGTAGACCGGCGCTTTAACGGGCGGTACGGCAGATGGTTTGTAGAAGTATAGTTGTGATAGAAGTGTAATCCCGCAGACAGGAGGTGCAGCGTGACATGAATACGGATAAGGCTAATTCCAGGACGATCTTTGCAATCGACCTGAAATCTTACTTCGCCTCCTGCGAATGTGCAGACCGGCATCTCGACCCTCTGACAACCAATCTGGTTGTAGCCGATGAATCACGCACGGAGAAGACAATCTGTCTTGCTGTCTCTCCAGCCTTAAAAGCATACGGCATTCCGGGCAGGCCCCGACTATTTGAAGTGATACAGGCGGTAAAACAGGTCAACGCGACACGTTTAGATGACCTGTGCCGCATCACCCACAATCCAAAAGCAGAATTTACGGCATCCTCCTTTGACGCAGAAACACTTGCGTCTGACCCCTGGATGAAGCTTTCCTACATCACTGCCCCGCCACGCATGGCGCGGTATGTGGAAACATCTGCTCAGATTTATTCCATTTATCTGAAATACGTTGCACCGGAGGACATCTTCGCTTACAGCATTGACGAAGTATTCATCGACGCCACCGGCTACCTGGCCACCTATCACATGACAGCACACGAAATGTGCATGACCATGATCCGGGAGGTTCTTTATACGACTGGCATCACCGCAACGGGCGGCATCGGTACAAATCTCTACCTTGCCAAAGTCGCAATGGACATCGTTGCAAAACATGTACCGGCGGACAAGGACGGTGTACGAATCGCTGAACTGGATGAATACTCCTATAAGGCGAAGTTATGGGATCATACCCCGCTAACCGATTTCTGGCGTGTGGGTGGAGCCACAGCAAGAAAACTGCAGAAGCGTTATCTCTACACGATGGGAGATGTAGCACAGGAATCGCTGGTCAACCCGGAATGGTTTTATAAAACCTTCGGAATCGACGCAGAGATACTGTTCGACCACGCCTGGGGCAGAGTGCCGGTCACGATGGAGTATATTAAAAGCTATAAAGCCGACACCAACAGCATCTCCGAAGGGCAGGTGCTTTCGGAGCCCTATCCTTATGCCAAGACAAAAATCATTGTCCGGGAAATGGCAGATAACATCGTCTTGCAGCTGATAGAGAAAAGCCTGGTCACAGAGCTGGTTACACTGGATATTGGATATGACCGGGAAAACTGCGACAATGGACGGTATCATGGAGACGCGAAAACAGACCATTACGGACGGCTTGTACCGAAACCGGCTCACGGAAGTATGCGGCTTAGAACGCCCACGAACCTCGGCAGCACGATCATTAAAGCCGCTGTATCCATCTTTGAAAAGATAGCTGATCCGGCGCTTACCGTCCGGCGGGTTACGATAGCAGCCTGTAATGTAACTGAGGACAATGGCGTTTATCAAATGGACCTGTTCACAGACGTGGAAAAGCAGAAAAAGGAGAAAAAGCTCCAGTCTGCTATGGCCTCAATCAAAAGACGGTATGGCAAAAATGCGATACTCAAGGGTACAAACTTTGAAGAAGGTGCCACCGGACGGGAGCGGAACAAGAGCATTGGCGGTCACAGATCAGGCGAATAAAGAGGAAGGAGCGACATGAGCATTGACTGCAGCAGAAGAAAAATATAAAGACATCATCGACAAACGCTGGGACGATGATCCCGCCTTTTTCAGAAAGCATCCCCGGATGTCCCTCCAGGACCGTGCGAAAATCTTTGCTCCCTTCGCTGCCCTGCGCGGCCACGGTGACCGGCTCACGCAGGAAACCGGCAAGCTGCTCAAAAGCAAACGCATCGAATTATCCGAAGAAGAAGCAGCGGTTCTCTCCGATAAACTCCTGCAGATAAAAAAGGGGATGGAGATTACGGTTGTCTATTTTGAAGCCGATTCTGCTGGTGGAGACACAGGGTACTATGTTTCTCTGACTGGTAAAGTGGCGGAATTTGATACAGTGTATCGGATGATAAAGATTACCACAGGGGAGAGCAATGACAAGGGAGAAATCATTCAGACGGTCAAATTCGATGATCTGCTCGATGTCACTGGAGAGGATATAGTTGATATTGATTCATTTCTTGGTATAGAAAATATGGCAGAATATTCCGATAGTTAGTCATAACTAACTCATAGGCAAAAAAATAACCTCTTCGGCAAAAATCCGGCGAATGTCCCGGTAACCTGCCAAAGAGGTCTTTTTGCATATTTCTCAGTATCTTATTTACTCGTAAACTTTCCAACCGTTGCAGCCACTTCCTTCACAGCATCTGCAATCTTACCGGTGGTAAACAATAGCATTTTTATCTATTATCGACTACTTTTCCTCTTTTGGACGATCATGAATTTTAAATTGTGGCAAGCAATACTTTTCCCAAAAGCCATCAATCTTTTTTGCCTGTATCATTCTTCTCAATGCCATTCCAGACTTTGTAAAAAGCACTACCCCAACTGATACTGTATCCGTATATTGCATTTGATACTCCAGATCAAAGTAAGTTACTTTGGCCGGAAACTCATTAGATACGAGTGAATAGCCGTTTGTTATCCCCGAATCCATCTCTATTAACCCCAATGATTTCAAATCTACCAAATAGTCAAGGGTAATCCCCCATTTTTTATATTCATCCAATTTATAATGATTAATAACCGGAGCGAATTCATCATCTACCTGCACGGATAAATTAGAAAGTGCAGTAAAAGCTTCCGCATCCTTCTTGTCCATTACACTTAAGATATTCAACAGCACTTTTGGTATGCTATCAGGATTATTACACTCATAAGCCAAAACCTTGCCCCAAATGAGCTGAAATTCTTCAGAAGATACCAAACCTGCCTTATCCATGAATAGTGCAATCCAATCATCATCCAATTTTTCAGGATTCGCCGCAATTTCGAGATTTTGAATGGCAATATTAACGATATTGGACTGATTACAATACGTCTTTATTGTTTTTTTTGAATTGCTGATCAAAGCAGCCTTCTCAAGAGGTTGTAAGTCACTCTCTTGAATATCCTTTATATATGTATCCAGCGCTATTTTTTTCGGGGTTTTACGATTCACGAGCCATCCTGCAGCCGAAGCCAGTTTATCAATCAGGTTATTGGCCACATCACTCAAGCCATCTAAACTTATTAAACTGTCCATGTCCTCTCCTGTCTTTCCAATATAATTTCTCTATTGTTTCCTATATCAGTTTGTACTTTCATTCTCTGCTACTCCTAATGCTCTGTAACCTATAATATTGTCCCGATAATCATATTTCGGTATAAGTATAGGTTTCCCAGCTGGTATAATCATCACCGAAGCTCCTCTAAGCTTTTGAGCCTTTGCCTGGGCATATGAAGCGGCACCAGTCATAAAGTCAACTATCCTGCGTGCATCCTCAACTGTTGCACCGCTTAAGTCCAATATAACATAATAACCATCTCGCAGCAATCTCATAATTTCAGGGCAGTCATATATTGTCTTCGGCCATTTCGTACAAATGTCATAAAAATCATCAGAATTGCTTCTCATATCCATTATCTTTATCTCCTTAAATATCCAAACCTCGCAAGGCTCTATCTAAAGGTGCCCTATCATTTTGAGAATTTTCATCAGACCATAAGATTTCTGTCATGTCATCAAAAATATGCCGATTATCAAGTGGGGTTATAAGATTATTGTTAAACTTGCCGACTTTCAGACATCTTGTAACTTCAGCCACACCCTCCATAAATTTTTCTCGTTGATCCTCCCATCGACCATCTGGCTTCGGGTCCGCAATGGAAAATTCTGACTCAATTCTTCTCTTAAGCTCATTAAGCCTGCCTTTGACTTCTCTGACATCAGCATCAAGTTTCAAGCTTATCACCCTTGGATCGACTGCTCCTTCGATTGATTTATATTCAAAGCCCGGAAGTAAAATCGTATCATATCTCATCTTCAAAATCCATGCGGCACCCATCTCATTTAATGCCGCAGCACTATTATAATAGTTTTCTGATAACATGTAAATAACATGCAGATTATAGCTTTCAAATTGCTTCCTTAAAAAATCCGAAAATTGCAAGTGCAAGTTGAACACATCCGCGAAAAGCTTCAATA
>JAJQAS010000116.1 GCA_021203685.1 Clostridiales bacterium
TGGGCCTTGTAGTTCTCCAGCTCGGTGCGGACATCCCCCGCCGGGTCGTTGGAGAGGGCGGCGTCCCGCACCTGAAAGTGGATGGTTTGCAACAAACAAGCCTGTTTAATGCGTTTCATAGGGCATTTCCTCCTTTTTTTGATACTATTTTAGCATTTACAGAGAGAAAATTTCAAACGAAAAATCCGGGGTGCGCAAAAAATTGTGAATTGTGCGCAGGAAAACGGCGTTTTCTTTTGTGGAAAACGCGCAGAGCGGATTTGCCGTCGCTGCGCTTTTCTGCCGGCTTGTCCCCAAAAAGCAAACTTCCCCCAAAGCCTCCCCAAAAAGGATACCTTTTCGGCCAAACCTGCTATCCCTATTTTCACAAAAAACACCCTCTGATGTAGTTTGTTCCATCAGAGGGTATCGTTTTGTGTCAAAAATGAGACGTTCCGTCAATTCACGGTGTTTTTCAGCGGCTTCCCCTCCGCCAGGGCGCGCATATTGTCCCACACCATTTTGTGACCCTTCTGGAAGGTCTGGACGGTGACGCCGCCCACGTGGGGGGTCAGCGTGACCTTGTACTTGCATTCCTCCGGCAGGGTCAGCAGGGGGTTGTCTGCGGGCACCGGCTCCGGGGAGAGTACATCCGCGCCCAGCGCACCCAGCCGTCCCTCGATGAGGGCGGCGCGCACCGCTTCCTGGTCGATGACCTCGCCCCGGGCGGTGTTGATGAGGATGGCGGTGGGCTTCATCAGGGACAGAGTGTCAGCGTTGATGAGGTGAGTGGTCTCCGGCGTGACGGGGCAGTGGAGGCTGACGATGTCGCAGGTGGAGAGCAGTTCTTCCTGAGAACAATAGCGGACGTGAAGTTCCGCCTCCTGCTCTGGGAGGAGCTGGTGGCGGTTGTGGTAGCACACCTCTGCGCCGAAGGCGTGGAGCAGTCGGGCGGCCTGCTGCCCGATGGCCCCCAGGCCGATGATGCCCACCCGCTGGGAACTCAGCTCGTTCAGCCCGTCCAGGATGAACTGGGTCTTGGCCTGAATTTGCTTGCCCGCGTAGAGCAGCGTCTCCCCCTCCCGGAACCGGCGGAGGGTGGCCAGCATCAGCAGGATGGTCTGCTCCGCCACGGCAGTGTCGTTGATGGCCACGCAGCGGCAGACGGCCACGCCGTGGGCAGTCGCGGCCTGGGTGTCGATGGAGTTGTAGGCCACCCCCTCGGAGTGGATGAGCTTCAGGTTGGGCATGGCGGCGATGACAGCGGCACTGACTGGCTGGATGGCATCCACAAAGAGGGCGTCGTAGTCGGCGCCGAAGGCCAAAATGCCCTCGTCGGTGGGCTGTGCCCCGGCAAAGACCAGCTGGAAGTCGGCGGGCAGAGTGGAAAGGTCGTAGAACCGGCGCACCCGGCTCTCGTTGGTGAGGATGAGAATTTTCATGGCAGCTCCTGTGTTGATAGATTTGCAAATAGTATAACACACATTTTTCGCTCTGGCAAATGGCCGGGAAACTACTCTGCTGCCTTCTGGAAGTGCTGATAATCCTTCACGGAGCTCCAGCTGCCGCCCCAGGTGAAGCCGTGCTGGGTGAACAGCTGATAGCACAGGTCGGTCTCGTCGATTTTGTAATCGAAGTCCAGGGTGCGGTCCACGTAGTCCCCGGCGTTATAGGGTTCGTAGCCGGAGGCGGTGATGTAGGGGTTGTAGAGGGGATTTACGTCAATGGCAAGGCCGTAGGCGTGCTGAGAGAGGTGGTCGGTGCCGGAGACAGCCCGGAAGTTGAAGCAGGAGGTGTTGTTGTCCTCCATGGAAAGCTCGTCGTCCCCGCTGTACTCGTCGATGAGCAGCATCTTCTCGATGGGGTAGGCCGCCTCGTAGAGGCTCTGGAAAATCTCTACGATGTCCTCCGCGATGGCCACGTTGACCACCAGCTCCCCGATGTGGGTCTCCCCGTCGAAGCCGGTGTGCAGCACCCGGACGTACCGCAGATCCTCCCTGGCAGTGGTGCAGTCCGCCCCGAAGGAGACGCCGTCCATCCGGCTGAACACCTGGTCGGAAATTTCCTCGTAGAAGAACAGCTCGCCCGTGTCCAGCCCGTCCAGCTGCTCCGCCGTCAAGATGGCGCCCGCGTCCATGTTGTACACATCGGCGGCGGTCAGGGCGGGTTCTTCTTCCGCCTCCGGCTGGCTGGAAACGGAGGCGTCGGCGGTCTCCGGGCCGGGGTCGGCGCTGGAGGCGGCGGAAGTTTCGGCAGAGCCGTCGGTTGAGCTTGTGTCCTCCGCCGCGCTGCCGCCGCAGGCCGTCAGGGCCAGCAGCAGCGCCAGCAGCAGGGCCAAAAGGGTGGTGTGTTTCCTCATAAAAAAGCTCCTCTCCCGGAGAAAATCGTCGAATCATCGAAACACAGGATACCACCAAAACGGGGCTTCGTCAATCCTCCCGGCGGTGTGGGGAAAACCGTTGACATTTCGCCCCCGGTTCACTACAATGAAATGGAACCTGATGCTTCCATCGTATCACGCCCCCTCGCCGGGGTCATGTCCGGGTGAATGTGCAATGGCTGTTCTCCCCATAATTGCACATTGCACATTGCTAATTGCTAATTGAAACCATAAAGCAGGTGTTTTTATGTTTGCATATCTGGATTCCGCCGCCACCACTCCCGTACTGAAAGAAGCCGCCGAAGCGGCCTGCACCGTCATGGTGGAGGGCTACGGCAACCCTTCCTCCCGGTACCCCATCGCCGCCGCCGCCAACCGGCGGCTGACCCTGGACCGGGCCACCGTGGCCCAGGCGTTGGGCTGCCAGCCCAACGAGCTTTTCTTCACCTCCTGCGGCACGGAGAGCGACAACTGGGCCATCCGGGCGGGGGTCGCCCAAAACCGCCGCAAGGGCAAGCACATCATCACCACCGCCATTGAGCACGCCGCCGTGCTGGAGACGTGCAGGCAGCTGGAGCGAGAGGGATATGAGGTCACCTACCTGACCCCCAACGCCAACGGCTCCATCGACCTGGCCGACCTGGCCGCCGCCCTGCGGCCCGATACCGCGCTGGTGTCCATGATGCTGGTGAACAACGAGCTGGGGACGCTGCTGCCGGTGAAGGCGGCCTGCGCCCTGGTGAAAAAGTACAATCGGGACATTCTGTTCCACACCGACGCGGTGCAGGGATTCCTGAAAGTTCCCTTCACCCCCAAGGGGCTGGGAGTCGATTTGCTCTCCATCAGCGGCCACAAAGTCCACGCCCCCAAGGGCGTGGGGGCGCTGTACATCCGGGCGGGGCTAAACCTGCCCGCCTACCTGACCGGCGGCGGGCAGGAGCGGGGCCTCCGCTCCGGCACCGAGGCCACCGCTCAGATCGCCGCCTTCGCCACGGCGGCGGGCATCTGCAAGGCGTCTTTTAACGCCGACCGCACCCACATGGCCTACCTGAAAGCCTACGCCCTGGCCCAGCTGGCGGAAAAAGCCCCGGAGGTGGAGGTCATCGGCCAGGGGGAGGCCCCCCACATTCTGGCGCTGACCCTGCCGGGGTACAAGGCGGAGGTGCTGGTGCGGGTGCTGGGGGACAACGGCGTGTGCGTCTCCGCCGGTTCCGCCTGTCACCGGGGCAAGCCCAGCCACGTCTACGCCGCCATGGGGCTGAGCAAGGCTCAGCGGGACGGGGCCTTCCGGGTGTCCTTCGACCGGGCCACCACGGAGGAAGAAGTGGATTATTTCGTGGACCAGCTGGTCAAGGCGAAAAGCACACTGTTCCCGTCCATGTCGTAAATGAGCTGTTAGCTCTTAGCTTTTAGCTATTGGTTTGGAAGTTCTTGGCTAACAGCTAACAGCTAACGGCTAACAGCTATTCTTTCACAATGTCCGCGAACTGTCCCCCTACCGCCCGGCACAGGGCGTTTGGCTCCACCAGCACCTGCACGCCGATCTTCCCGGCGGAGACGGCGATGGCGTCGTACAAAATCGCCGTCTCGTGGAAGGTGGTGAAAAAGGGCTTTTTCATCCCCACCGGGGAGCAGCCGCCCCGGACGTAGCCCGTCAGGGGCAGCAGCTGGGCCAGAGGCAGCATGGCGATGTTTTTCTCCCCCACGGCGCGGGCGGCCTTTTTCAGGTCCAGCTCCTCCGCCACCGGCAGGTCGAACACGTAATAAGTCCCGCTGGCCCCGCGGGTCACCAGCGTCTTGAACACCGTCTCCGGGTCCTGGCCCAGGGACTGGGCAACGGTGACGCCGTCCACGGCAATCCCCTCTTTGTGGGGGTAGGTCATGGCGGTGTAGGGGATGCCCTGCTGCTCCAAAATCCGCATGACGTTGGTTTTTTCACCCTGTTCTTTGGTTTTTTTCTTCATCGTGTCCCCTCTCCAGCGGGAAACCGCCGAACAAACGCGCTCTTGAGGAAGGCTCTCCGCCCACCCCCAAAGAGCGCGTTTTTTGTATCGCGGTTATGCCTTTGAATCTGTCTTATCAATGATTCGGTGGAAACCCCTCCGCCGTCAAGCGGCACTTCCGCTTCGCTCCCTGCCCTTTCAGGGGAGGCAAGAGGGGTGGTCAGTTACGAAACGATGTTTTCTGAGGAAAACTTGTACTGTGTTGGGTAAAAATGCTGACGAAACAGTAAGAACCATCCAAGCTAATGGCTAACAGCTAATAGCTAATAACTCAACTGCACATTGCTAATTGCTCATTGTTACTTGTCCGCCCTCGCCGTTGACGCAAACGAAGCACAGCCGCCGGTCCTCCGCCGTGGGGGCGCGCCGCTCCAGACCGCCGAACACCTGCACCTGGGCGAAGCCCGCTTTTTGCAGCAGTTCCTCCAGTTCGGAGACCTCCCAGGCCCGCTCGCAATGTTCCTCCTGCTCCCGCCGCCAGAGGTCGCCTTCCCGCTCAAAGAGGTCCATGCCGTAGGTCAGCACCCGGCTGGCCTCGTCGAAGTCGGCCCGCCAGAGGCAGAACACGTCCTCGGTCTCGTCCACGAACAGCTGGCCGTCCAGGGCTTTCAGCCCCTGGGGGGCGAGGATGTCAAAGAGGAAGAACCCGCCGGGCATCAGGAAGGTGTGAACCCGCCGGAAGGCTTCCGCCAGCGTGTCCCTGTCGGTGATATAGTTGACGCTGTCCAGGCTGGAGACGCAGGCGTCGATGGTGCCGAACAGATCCAGCTCGTCCATGGCCTGGTTCAGGAAGATGGGGGGTTCCCCCTCCACCTCCTGGGCCTTTTCCAGCGCCTCGGCCAGCATCTCCGGGGAGAGGTCGGCCCCGATCATGGTGTACCCCCGCTCCGCCAGCATACAGGTCAGAGTCCCCGTGCCGCAGGCCAGATCCAGCACCAGCTGCACCGGCACCCGGCTCTCCCGGAACCAGCTCTGGTACCAGTCCAGCCAGGCGGCGTAATCCACGTCGGTGGTCAGGCCATCGTAGTACCGGGCCAGGCCCTCGTAGGCGTTGCCGCTCACGGCTCGTCCCCGCCCGGCTCGTCGCCCTCCTGGGGCAGGATGCGGCGGAACACCTGTTGATAGCCGTCCACGCCGTAGTTCAGCGCCCGGTTGACCCGGCTGATGGTGGCGCTGCTGGCCCCGGTCTCCTTGAGGATGTCGTTGTAGATCATGCCCTTCTGGAGCAGAACCGCTACGTCGTAACGCTGCTCCATGGCCCGCAGTTCGGAGACGGTACACAGGTCCTGAAAGAACCGATAGCACTCGTCCTCGTCCTTCAGCTGCAAAATTGCCTGGTACAGGCCCATGCTGGCCTTTTTGCCGTTTACCTTTGCCATGTCAATGCCCGTTCCTTTCCCGCGCCCCGGTGGGGGACTGTGTTTTCACTGGAGTATATTTTAACATTGTAAATTGTGAAAGTAAACAGCAAAATCACAATTTCCGCCCCGCCTGGACAGGGAAACATCGCCCCAAAAGTGCCCCTTGACAGGTAACGCAAATTACGTTACAATTATGGCAAGGAGTTGATACTATGGAAAAGACAGCAACCTTGAATCTCCGTGTGAATCCCACCGTGAAGCAGCAGGCGGAGGACGTGCTCCGGCAGCTAGGCATCCCCATGGCAACGGCGGTGGATATGTTTCTCCGTCAGGTGTCTCTGACCGGCGGCATCCCCTTTGCGGTGACGCTGCCCAAAGCGCCCGCAGCCGTCAACGCCGACCAGATGTCGGTGGCGGAGCTTCGCGGCGCGTTGCAGGCCGGTGTTGAGGACATGGAGAACGGCAACACTCAGGACGCCGCTGCCGCCTTTGCGCACTTCCGGGAAGGCCACAAATGAAGCAGTATCAGGTAGAAATCACCAATCAGGCACTGGGCGACATGGAAGCAATTTACAATCACATCGCCACTGTATTCCATGCACCGGATACAGCCATGAAGCAGTATGACCGCATCGCCGGAGAAATCGAGTCTCTGGAGGTTATGCCGGAGCGCTGCCGTCTGTTGGAATCCCAGCCAGAGCGGGAGCGGGGTATCCGCCAGCTGCTGATCGACAACTATTCCGCATTTTATGTAGTAAATGACGGCAAAGTGACGGTTTTGCGTGTGCTTTACAGCGCGTCCGACATCGCCGCCAGACTGCGGGAACTCGACAGCCCCCGGTAACAAACAGATAGCCCTCGCATAGACTGCCTCAAATACGCTTTTCGGAAAGGAGCTGACGCCGTTGCAAACGCTGCTGCGCATCGAGAACCGGGTCTGGGAGGAAGCCCTGCTGGACGAGGGGGAGCCGGCGGCACTGTGCCGCTGCACGCTGCCGGAGGTTTCCCGGCTGGAGGGCCGGGCACAGACCCGGATGAACCGGTTTTACCGCCACGGGGAGGAACGCTTCCGGCGGTGGTGCCGGACGGCCCTGCTCCGCCGGGCAGCGGCGCAGCGGCGGGAGGCCCGGGCCGTCTCCCACTCCTTCGACCCCTGGGAGGTGTCGCTGACCTGCGAGGCCGGGGAACCGGAGGGGGAGACGCTGGCCGTCACCCTGCTCTACCGGCGGAAGCAGGGGGGCCGGGTGTTGTACGCCGACCGGCAAACCATTCGCTGGAATTTGAAAAACGGATACCCAATCTACCCAATCTGAGATAAATGTCGAAAAATCCTATCATATTCCACAAATGTTTTACAAAAGACAGTTGCAAATTCGGGCAGATATGCTATAATAGGAGCAAGAAAACCAAACCCATCGGCACACGCCCCCCCGTGGCCGCGCCCCGCGGCCTTTTACGACTGGAGGTTCCTCTTATGAAGCATATTATTACCATTGGCAGACAGTTCGGCAGCGGCGGCCACGAGATCGGCCAGAAGCTGGCCGAAGCGCTGGGGGTCAACTTCTACGACAAGGAGATTTTGCAGGCCGTGGCCCGCAAGACCGGGGTCTGCGAGGCTATCCTGTCCGAGAGCGACGAGAGTGCGTCCAACAGCCTGCTCTACTCCCTGGTGATGAACACCCGCACCGAGCCTTTTGAAGAGAAGATGGCCAAGTACGAGGTGCGCTACCTCCGCCAGCAAGTGGAAAAGGGTTCCTGCGTCATCATTGGCCGCCGGGCCAACTACCTGTTCCGGGACGACCCGGCGCTGCTCAGCGTCTTCATCACCGCCCCCATGGATAAGCGCGTGGAGCGCATCATGGAGCGGTACGGGCTGGACGCCAAGGCCGCCCAGAAGCTCATCTCCTCCACTGACAAGAAGCGCGCCAGCTACTACTTCTACCGCACCGACCAGCGGTGGAACGACCTGTCCCAGTACCAGTTCATCCTGGACAGCTCCGTCTTTGGCGTCGACGGCACTGTGGATATGCTGGCCCAGATGGTCGCCCAGCGGGAAAAGCTGTGAGTAGCGAAGCCCCGAATTTTTCCAAGCAAGGATAAAACAACCGCCGTCTCCGTTTTTTGGGGACGGCGGGTTTTTTAATTTGCAATTAGCAATGTGCAGTTGAGCTATTAGCTATTAGCTGTTAGCCATTAGCTTGGATAGTGCTTACTGTTTCGTCAGTATTTTTACCCAACACAGTACAGGTTTTCCACAGAAAATATCGTTTCGTAACCGATGACCCCTCTTGCCTCCCCTGAAAGGGGAGGGGGACCATGCGAAGCATGGTGGAGGGGTTTCACGC
>JAJQAS010000098.1 GCA_021203685.1 Clostridiales bacterium
GAGTCGGCCGCGTTCTGCGGGCACCCGTAGGTGTCCACCAGGGCCAGGGGGGTGTGGGGCAGGGCGGCGGTGCGGGCGCGGATGGCATCGCAAATGGCCAGCTGGCGGTCAATTTCGTCCTGCGGAATGATGACTTCACTGCGTTTCAAAAGGGTATCCTCCCAAATTCGGCTAGTAATCCAGTATGGCAACAGTATAACACTCCAAGCCGCCGTTGACAATGAAAACTTCCCGCGAAAAACGCCCCTTCGGGGGAGGATTCCCCCAAAAGGGCGCGGTTGCGTGGGAAAGGTGTGGATTGGAAAACCCCTCCGTCGCGGCTTGCGCCGCGCCACCTCCCCTTTCAGGGGAGGCAAGAGGGGTGGTCAGTTGCCGAATGGCAGTTCTCTGTGGAAAAATTGTACTACTCTCTCGGCTTCAAGCTGCGGCTCTTGCGAATGGCATAGAGGTTGCTCCCGATCATGGTGCCGTACCAGCCGGACATTCCCGCCGTCAGGAACTGAGGAAGCCCGTAGAGACCGTGGTTAGACATAATAAACGACGACCAAATCGCCGCGGCCCACAGGATAACGCAGCAGAAAACGTTGAACCAGTTCCGGTTGCGAATTTCCCGCCGGACCTGCTCCTGTTCCTGCGCGGCGATGTCCGACAGGGCGGAGACGGCCTCCTGGGTGTTCTCCTGCTCCAGCCCCAGCAGGTGGGGGACGGTGGTGTTCAGCGCCTGGGCCAGAGGCTCCAGCAGGGTCAGGTCTGGGAAGTTCAGGCCCCGCTCCCACTTGCTCACCGCCTTGTCGGTGACGTGGAGCCGCTGGGCCAGCTCCTTTTGGGTCAGGTTTTGTTCCTGGCGCAGGGCGCGGATGGTCGCGCCTACCGTTGCAGCGTCCATAGTGACACCTCCTTGCTTGCTCTGCGTTTTATTGGTTGAGATAATTGTAGCAGATTCGGGGCGGATTGTCACTCGACCGCTGGTAGAATGGCGGTTTTACGCCCGTTCCACGTCCAACTCCAGCCCCACGGGGCAGTGGTCGCTGCCCAGAATGTCGGAGTAGATGCTGGCCTCCCGCACCTGGGGAACCAGCCGGTCAGAGACGATGAAGTAGTCGATGCGCCATCCGGCGTTGTTCTTCCGGGCGTTGAACCGGTAGCTCCACCAGCTGTAGGCCCCGGTCTTGTCGGGGTAGAGGGCGCGGAAGGTGTCGGTGAACCCGGCGGCCAGCAGCTCGGTGAGCTTGCCCCGCTCCTGGTCGGAGAACCCGGCGTTGCCCCGGTTGGTCTTGGGGTTTTTCAGGTCGATCTCGTTGTGGGCCACGTTCAGGTCGCCGCAGTAGACCACAGGCTTTTTGCCGTCCAGCTCCACCAGGTAGGCGCGCAGGCTGTCCTCCCACTCCATCCGGTAGTCGATGCGCTTCAACTCGTTCTGGGCGTTGGGGGTGTAGCAGCAGACGAAGTAAAATTCGTCAAACTCCAGCGTAATGAGCCGCCCCTCATCGTCGTGGGCGGGGATTCCCATGCCGTAGGCGACGCTCAGCGGTTCCCGCCGGGAGAACACCGCCGTGCCGGAGTAGCCCTTGCGCTGGGCATAGTTCCAATACTGGTGGTAGCCGGGTAGTTCCAGCTCCACCTGGCCGGCCTGGAGCTTGGTCTCCTGCAAGCAGAAGATGTCCGCGTCCAGGGTTTGAAAGGTCTCGTCAAAGCCCTTTTTCAGCACGGCCCGCAGGCCGTTGACGTTCCAGGAGATAAATTTCATCCAAATGTTCCTCCTTGTGGGGAAATCCTGCCCGGCGGTTTCGTCCCGACCGGCGGTTGTTGTCGTGCTATCATTATATCGGAGTTTCGCCCCGTTGAAAAGAGAGAAATCCACCGCTGCGGAGGAAACTGTGGAAAAAACGCGATTGTTTGTGGCGCCGCCCCTGACGGCAGAAGGAAAAAACAGCTCCCATCTCGACACTGTACACAGCCCAATGTGCAAAAGAAACGCAAACGGCGGCCCGATTCGACTGCAAATCTCCCGTCTTTTCCGTAAAAATGAGTTTTACGGGGGTATACTTGCCCCGCCCGTTTGTGCTATACTGTAAGGGAAGCCTTACGGAGAAAGGATATTACCATGACACTGCGCATTTATGATACAGACGCCTATTGCAAGGCGTTTTCCGCCACGGTGCTGGACTGCCAGCCGGACAAAAAGAACACCTGGGCGGTGCGGCTGGACCAGACCGCCTTTTACCCCGAAGGGGGCGGACAGCCCGGCGACCAGGGCGTTTTGGGCGACGCCGCCGTGCTGGACACCCGGGAGCGGCACGGGGACGTGGTCCACATTGTAGACCGGCCCCTGCCCGTGGGAGAGACTGTCACCGGCGAGCTGAACTGGCGGCGGCGGTTCGACCTGATGCAGAACCACTCCGGGGAGCATATCGTCTCCGGGGTCATCCACCGGAAGTACGGCTACAACAACGTGGGGTTCCACATGGGCCACGACACCGTCACCGTGGATCTGGACGGAGAGTTCCCCGCCCAGGAGCTGGCCCAGTTCGAGCTGGAGGCCAACCAGGCGGTGTGGGCCGACCAGCCGGTGGACATCACCGTCTACGACCACGAGGCCGCAAAAAATGTGGAGTACCGCAGCAAAAAGGACCTCCCCGGCGACGTGCGGGTGGTCACTTTCCCCGGCGCGGATTCCTGCGCCTGCTGCGGCACCCATGTGGCCCGCAGTGGGGAAATCGGCCTTATCAAGCTGATCTCCGTTCAGAAGTTCAAGGGCGGCGTGCGGCTGGAGATGCTCTGTGGCCGCCGGGCGCTGGAGTACATCAACGGCATTGGCAGCCAGAACCACGCCATCTCTGTGGAGCTTTCCGCCAAGCCCATGCAGACCGCCGCCGCCGTCCACAAGCTGAAAGAGGAACACGGGCAGACGGTCTACCGGCTGAACCAGATGGAGGCGGAAGACTTCGCCCGCCGTGCGCGAATTTTGGCCGGGGCCGGAGACGTGACCCTCTTTGAGCCGCCCATGGGGGCGGACAGCGTCCGCAAGCTGGCGGTGGCCGTTATGGAGCGGTGCGGAGGCCGGGCCGCTGTGTTCTCCGGGGCCGACGGCCAGGGGTACAAGTACGCCATTGGATTGGAGGACGGCGACCTGCGGGCCTTCACTAAGGAGCTGAACCGAACCCTGAACGGGCGGGGCGGCGGCAAGCCCTTCTTTGTCCAGGGCAGCGTCAGCGCCAGCAAGAAGGACATTGAACTTTTCCTCAAGAAGATGGACAGCACGAAGGAATAATCTTGTTGTGGAAAAATTGATTCAGCGGCTGAAATGAGAAAGGAAAATCCAACCATGCGCTTTCCCGCTCAGGAAATTACCTTGTCCGGCGGTTTGCTCTGCACCCTCCGCAGCCCGGAGCCAGAGGACGCCGCCGCCATGCTGGACTATCTGCGCGTCACCTCCGGGGAGACGGAAAACGTGGTGCGCTACCCGGAGGAGATCACCTTATCTGTTGAAGAAGAAGGTGCGTTTCTCCAGGAGTGCGCCGCGTCGGAACGCCAGGTCATGCTGGCCGTCTTTGGAGCGGGGCAGGCCCTCGGCAGCGCCGGGGTCAGCCCGGTGGGGAACAACGCGAAACTCCGCCACCGGGCTGAGGTGGGCATCAGCCTGCGCAAAGCGTACTGGAGTATGGGGTTAGGAACCTGCCTGATGGAAACTGCCATCGACCTGGCCCGGCAGATGGGCTACGAGCAATTGGAACTGGAGGTCAGCGGCCAGAATGACCGGGCCAAACGGCTTTATGAAAAGCTGGGTTTCGTGTCCTGCGGGGAAACTTCCCACGGCTTCCGGCTGCGGAGCGGCGGGTATGCCTCGCTGGAGCGAATGGTCAAATTTTTGTGATTACAATATGAAACGGATGAAACACCATGGAATACAACGCCGGACAATTTGACATCGCCGTCATCGGCGCCGGACACGCCGGCATCGAGGCGGCGCTGGCGGCAGCTCGGATGGGCTGCCGCACCGTCTGCTTCACGGTGAACCTGGACGCGGTGGGCAATATGCCCTGTAATCCCGCCATTGGCGGCACCGGCAAAGGCCATTTGGTGCGGGAGCTGGACGCACTGGGGGGCGAGATGGCAAAGGCCGCCGACAAAGCCTGCATCCAGTACCGGATGCTGAACCGAGGCAAAGGCCCCGCCGTCCACTCCCTCCGGGCCCAGGCCGACCGCCGCCGCTACCAGGAGGTGATGAAGCACACCCTGGAGACCACGGAAAACCTCTCCGTCAAACAGGCGGAGGTGGTGGAGATTCGTGTGGACGAACAGGGCGCGGTCTGCGCCGTGGTGACGGCCACCGGCGCGGTCTACGCGGTGCGTGCGGCGGTGGTTGCAACGGGGACCTACCTGGGCGGGCGCACCATCGTCGGGGACGTGGAGCGGCAGTCCGGGCCGGACGGCTTGCAGCCCGCCCTCCCCCTGACGGATTGCCTGCGGGAGCTGGGGCTGTCCCTGCGGCGGTTCAAAACCGGAACGCCGCCCCGGGTCAACCGGCGCAGCGTGGACTTCTCCAAGATGGAGCTACAGCCGGGGGACGAGGACCCCATCCCCTTTTCCTTCTCCACCGAGAAGGCCCCGGAGAACCGGGCGGTCTGCTACCTGACCTACACCAACCAGACCACCCACGACATCATCCGGGCCAATCTGGACCGTTCCCCCCTCTACAACGGTACCATCGAGTCCACCGGCCCCCGGTACTGCCCCTCCATCGAGACGAAAATCGTCCGTTTCCCGGACAAGGCGCGGCACCAGCTCTTCATCGAGCCGATGGGCGAGAACACCGAGGAGCTGTACATTCAGGGCCTCTCCTCCTCCCTGCCGGAGGACGTGCAGCTGGAGCTGCTGCACACCATCCCCGGTCTGGAGCGGGCGGAGATGACCCGCACCGCCTACGCCATCGAGTACGACTGCGTAGACCCCACCGAGCTGCTGCCCACGCTGGAGTGCAAAAAAATCCCCGGCCTCTACGGGGCGGGGCAGTTCAACGGCTCCTCCGGCTACGAGGAGGCGGCGGCCCAGGGCTTTGTGGCGGGGGTCAACGCCGCGTTGAAGCTGCTGGGCCGGGAGCCGTTGGTGCTTCGCCGGGATCAGGGGTACATCGGCGTCCTCATCGACGATTTGGTGACCAAAGGCACCGAGGAACCCTACCGGATGATGACCAGCCGGACGGAGTACCGGCTCATCCAGCGGCAGGACAACGCCGACCAGCGGCTGACGCCGGTGGGTTATGCCCTGGGGCTGGTTTCTCAGGAGACCTACGACCGGGTGCAGGCGAAATACGCCGCCGTGGAGGCGGAGCTGCACCGGCTGGAACACCGGGGCGTGGGGGAGAGCGAGGCCCTCTCCGCCATGCTGGCGCGCCGGGGGGAACCGGCGGCGAAGCACGCCGTCAAGCTGGCCGACCTGCTCCGGCGGCCCCGGGTCACTTATGATGACCTGGCCCCCTTCGACCCGGACCGCCCCCTGCTGGACCGGCTGGTGCGGGAGCAGGTGGAAATTCAGCTGAAATATCAGGGCTACATCGACCGGCAGATGCGGCAGGTGGCCGAGGCCCGGCGGATGGAGGCCCACGCCCTGCCCCCCGACCTGGACTACGACAGCCTACAGGGCTTGCGGCTGGAGGCCCGGGAGAAGCTGAAAAAGGTCCGCCCCCTGAACCTGGGTCAGGCCGGGCGCATTTCCGGCGTCAGCCCGGCGGACATCGCGGTGCTGATGGTGTTTTTGGAGAAGTAAGACGCGGGAGGACAGGCCAGGTGAAGAAGTGTAAAATCACGGTGATGCGGGTGGCATCCTATGAGGACCTGATGGTCCGCTACGAGAACCCGATGTCCAACGCCTGCGACATGGCGGAGGGGGAGGTGTTTATTGCCAACGGGTGGCGGAAACCGGCGGGCTTCTGCGACAGCGCCTGGGAGACCCTTTCCCCCTTTGTGATGACGCTGGCCTACGGCGGCGAGGATATTTACAGCGGGTGGATGAAGAACAAAAAGTCCGCCATGCTCTCCTGCAACGACGGGTTCCGCCCGGTCAGCTTCCTGGTGGAAGCACTGGACGAGGACGCGGACTGAATGGAATACAAAAACGCAAAAAACGGCCCAAACGGGCCGTTTTTTCTATGAAAAGGTTATCCCTTCACGTCCATCATGGCGCAGACCTTGTGGCACTGGGCACAGTACCACGCCTCAGCCTGGCGGGTACAGGCGTCCCGGACGGTCCTGCCGTTCTTTTTGAAGCTGCTGCCCACCCCTTTTTTCTGGAACTCCGATTCGGGGTACCAGTTGATGAGGGCGGAGGCGTCGCCGCCCAAAATCATCACTTCAATGCGGCCCTGCTCCATCTGGCCGCCGCAAATGGGACAAATCATCGCTATGTCCTCCTTCACTCTGTTTCACATGAAACGTCTCTTTGCCTGTGGAACCTCAAGGTTTCGTCTCGAAAATACAAATCAGCTTTTTGCAGGTGGGGCAGTAATACCCCTCGTTGGCTACGTCGTGGAGGTAGGCGGACTTTGCGTTTTTGAAGGTCAGCTTCCGCTTCCAGGCGGAAAGGCCGCTCTCTCCGGCCTTTTTGAAGTCCATCTCGGACACCCACTCCACTGCGGGGAAGGAGCCCATGGAGGACTGCACGTTGATGCGCCCGCCCTGCATGATGGTATCGCAATAGGGACAAATCATAGTATACCGTTCCTTTCCGGAAAAAGATAGGGGAAAAAGTCAGAAAACAACAAAATTTTCGAGCTGTTAGCCATTAGCTCTTAGCTTTTCGTTTGGTGGCGTTGTCTTTTAAGCTCTGCGCTCCTGACTTGCAGTACCTGACTAACAGCTAATCGCTATTCCTATCTGTTCTTCAGCTGCCGGATGTCCGGCCCCTGGAATTGCAGCAGCTGGTACTCCCCCCGCAGACGGGAGGCGGCCTGCATACTGTACCGCCCGGAGATCTCCTCCAGGGTCAGGTTGGTGGAGATCACCGTGGCCCGGCTGGAGATCAGGCGGCTGTTGACCAGGTTGTAGAGGGCGGACTGGACGAAGGGGGTGGTCATCTCGCTGCCCAAGTCGTCCAAAATCAGCAGGTCGCAGTTCAGGTAGCGTTTGGCGCTCTTTTGGGCCTCCGGCTCCCGGGTGAAATGCTCCGCCTCGAACTGGGCAAAGACGTGGATAGCGGTGTCGTAGACCACGGAGAACCCCGCGCCGCTGACCGTCCCGGCGATGCAGGCGGAGAGGTAGGTCTTGCCCACGCCGGGGGCGCCGGTCATCAGCAGGTTTTTGATGGGGAAGCTGCCGAAGCCCACGGCGTACCGCCGGCAGGTGTTGTAGACCGCCTCCATCTGCACCCGGTCCTGGCTGTAGCTGGGGCCGTAGTAGTCCAGCTGGAACCGCTGGAAGGTCTGGCCCTGGAGGTCCAGCAGGGAGGAGAGCAGTTTGTTCTGCTCCTCGGTGCAGAGGGCTTTCAGGCAGCCGCACATCTGCGCCCCCACCCAGCCCGTGTCCTTACAGACGGGACAGACGGGCTTTTCCTCCAGGCAGTTGGGGGAGTAGCCGTTTTTTTGCAGCAGTTCTGCGCGCTCTTTCTGGAGGGCCAGGTTTTTGTCCCGGATGGCGGCGATGGCCTGGGTGGGGTCCTCGCCGGTGCGCAGGGCGGTGGTGGCCGCCAGGGCCACCGTCTGCCGGAGCTGCTGGTCGATGACCTGCACCCGGGGCAGTTGGGCATAGACCTGCTGCCGCCGCCGGGCGCAGTCCTGTTTATTTTTTTCGCGGCGCTGGGCCAGCCGCTGGTTGGCGGCCCGGAGGACCTGGGGTTCGTAGGGCAAAAGAAGTCACCTCTGAAAAATGTGCAATGTGCAATTAGCAATGTGCAATGGCCGGGTTTTGTATCATTGCGAATTGCACATTGCACATTGCAAATTGCTAATTGGATTGTTTGTGGTTTTCCAGCCACGCCGTCTCCTCCAGCAGCCGGTTCAGCTGGCGCTGATTTTCCTCCAGCGCCGGGGCCTCCTGTTGCTGGGCGGTGAGAGGTTTGGCGGGGGCG
>JAJQAS010000019.1 GCA_021203685.1 Clostridiales bacterium
ATTCTCACAGGCTGTCCTGGAGCCGCTGGGGGTCCCGCAGACGAAGAAACCCGTAACCGGTCTCCACCAGGCCCTCCCTGGCCAGCCGGTTGACCACCCGGCTGACCGTGACCCGGCTGGTTCCCACGGCGGCGGCGATCTCTTCCTGAGTGCAGGCCACCGCGCCCTCCGGCGTCCGGGGCAGGGAGAGAAGGTAGCGTACCACCCGCTGCCGGGCGGGGCGGAAAGACATGTCGTCCACATGGGTGGAGAGCATCCGCACCGTCCTCGCCAGGTATTGGAGCAGTGCCCAGGCCAGCTGTGGGTCATCGGCCAGCGCCCGTGCGGCGTCCTCCCGGCCGATGCGCACCACCTGGCAGTCCGTTGCCGCCACGGCGGAGGACACCCGGGGCAGCCGGTCAAAGAAGGACGCCTCCCCGAAGAGGTTCCCCGCCTGGTAGACCGTCAACACCTTTTCGCTGCCGTCCTCCGAGCTGATGAAGGTCCTGACCCGCCCGGACTGGAGGTAATAGAAGCAGCTGGCCGGGGTGTCCTGCAAATAGATGAGCTGCCCCGCCCGGTAGAGGGTGGGCCGCCGGGTCCGGGCGAAGGGCGACCAGATGTCGTCGGGCAGCCCCATCTCCTGAATGTTGAAGTATTCCACGCCGCTGCCTCCCTCTTTTTTGAATTTCCGGCTATATTGTAACATGGTTTACATTCTTTTTCAAGGGAAGCTGTCATAATAAAACTGAATAAGGTATCCCATTGAATCGGCTTATCAGCGTACCCAGAGGGAACCCCTCCACCATGCTTCGCATGGCCCCTTTTCGGGGTAGTAAGGGGGTATAGTGCTTGCTGTTTGGTTCGCATTATTGCCCAGTATAGCACAGGCTTTCCACGAAGAAGTACCGTTCTGTAACTGACCACCCCTCTTGCCTCCCCTGAAAGGGGAGGAGGGCCGCCGCCTTTAGGCGGTGGCGGAGGGGTTTCACCTCAAAGCTGTGCAAAGGGATAATCAGTATGCCGCAATTATCGTGAAGGAGGAACGATCCCTATGGGCATGACAATGACCCAAAAGATTTTCGCCGCCCACGCCGGGCTGGACCATGTGGAGGTGGGCCAGCTCATCGAGGCCAAACTGGACCTGGTGCTGGGCAACGACATCACCGCCCCGGTGGCCATCAGCCAGTTTGAGAAGTACGGGCTGACCCAGGTGTTCGACCGGGAGAAGGTGGCCATCGTACTGGACCACTCCACCCCCTGCAAGGACATCCAGTCCGCCCAGCTGTGCAAGGTGGCCCGGGACTTCGCCCGGCAGCACCACATCACCCACTTTTACGACGTGGGTACCGTGGGCGTGGAACACGCCCTGCTGCCGGAACAGGGCCTGACCGTCCCCGGCGACCTCATCATCGGCGCGGACTCCCACACCTGCACCTATGGCGCGGTGGGGGCCTTCTCCACCGGCGTGGGCTCCACCGACATGGCCGCGGGCATGGCCACCGGCCTGAACTGGTTCAAGGTTCCCCCCACCATCAAGGTCAACCTGACCGGTTCCTTCCGGCCCTTCGTCTCCGGCAAGGACGTGATTTTACATTTAATCGGCATGATCGGCGTGGACGGCGCGCTGTATAAGTCCCTGGAGTTCGCCGGAGAGGGCGTCAAGGCTCTGACCATGGACGACCGGTTCACCATCGCCAATATGGCAATCGAGGCCGGGGCGAAGAACGGCATCTTCCCCGTAGACGAGCAGACCCTGGCCTACCTGAAAGGCCGCACGGACCGGGAACCGGTCATCTACGAGGCCGACCCCGACGCGGTATACGAGCAGGAGATCACCATCGACCTGAGCACACTGGAGTCCACCGTGGCCCTGCCCCACCTGCCGGGCAACGCCAAAACCATCGGCGAGGTGAAGGGCATGGCCATCGACCAGGTGGTCATCGGTTCCTGCACCAACGGGCGCATCTCCGACATGCGGGCCGCGGCGGCGATTTTGAAGGGCCGCAAGGTGGCCGACGGCATCCGCTGCATCGTCCTCCCCGCCACTCAGGAGATTATTAAAGAGATGATCGCCGAGGGCATTTACCAGGATATGCTGGAGGCGGGCTGCGCCATTTCCACCCCCACCTGCGGCCCCTGCCTGGGCGGCCATATGGGCTGTATGTGCGCAGGCGAGGTGGCGGTTTCCACCACCAACCGGAACTTTGTGGGCCGCATGGGTCATGTGGACTCCAAGGTGATTTTGGCCAGCCCCACTGTGGCCGCCGCGTCCGCCGTCAAGGGCTGCCTGGCCGACCCCGCCGAGCTTTGAGGAGGTAGAAGTATGTCTAAGATTTATGTGTACGGCGACAACGTGGACACCGATGTCATCATCCCCGCCCGCTACCTGAACGACCCCAGCGAAAAGGCCCTGGCCTCCCACTGCATGGAGGACATCGACGCCAACTATGCCTCCACCGTGGAGCCGGGCGACATCATCGTGGGCGGCGCCAACTTCGGCTGCGGCTCATCCCGGGAGCACGCTCCCCTCGCCATCAAAGCCAGCGGCGCCAAGTGCGTCATCGCCGCCTCCTTCGCCCGCATTTTCTACCGCAACGCCATCAACATCGGTCTGCCCATCATGGAGTGTCCCGAAGCCTCCGCCAACATCAAGGCGGGAGACCAGGTCTCCGTGGACTTCGCCACCGGCGTCATCACCGACGAGACCACCGGCCGGCAGTTCCAGGCCGCGCCCTTCCCGGCGTTCATCGACCGCATCATCCAGTCCGGCGGACTGATGGAGTCGCTGAAAGCGCGGGGGCTGGCGAAGTAATTAGCAATGAGCAATGTGCAATGTGCAATTAAGGGGAAACCGGACACCTGGGTTTCTGCGGAAGGCCACTGTTAATTGCAGCTTCTGTGTAGGGGCGGCCCGTGGCCGCCCAGGGAAACCGCTCTCTGAACGCGGGCGGCCGAGGGCCGCCCCTACAGGAGTGAGGTCAAACCTTCCACATAAAGTTGCGAAAACTGCGTAAAATGGCTCGCCAGAATTGCACATTGCTAACTGCAAATTGCAAATTGAAGGAAGGGGATGTTTATCCATGAATTATAAAATCGCCGTCATTCGGGGCGACGGCATTGGCCCCGAAATCGTCAACGAGGCCGTCAAGGTCATGGAGACCGTGGGGGAGAAATTCGGCCACAGCTTCCAGTTTATGGATGTGCTGATGGGCGGCTGCGCCACCGATGCCTGCGGCAAGAGCTACCCAGACGGCACCGCCGAGACCTGCAAGAGCTGTGACGCGGTGCTGCTGGGGGCCGTGGGCGGCCCCAGGTGGGGCAGCGACAAGCCCGCCGAGCAGCGGCCGGAGACCGCCCTGCTGAACATCCGCAAGGATTTGGGCCTCTTCACCAACCTGCGCCCCGCCACCATGCGCAAGGGCATGGAGGACGCCAGCCCCCTGCGCCGGGAGACGGCGGAGAAGGGCTTCGACATCATGATGGTCCGGGAGCTGACCGGCGGCATCTACTTCGGCAAGCGGGAACGGTACCAGACCGAGGACCGGGGCCAGGAGGCCACCGACCTGATGGCCTATTCCGAGATGGAAATTGAGCGCATTGGCCGCCAAGCGTTTGAGCTGGCCCGGCTCCGCCGGAAAAAGGTCACCAGCGTGGACAAGGCTAACGTGCTGGCCACCAGCCGCCTGTGGCGGGAGGTCATGCACCGGCTGGCCCAGGAGTACCCCGATGTGACCTACGAGGATATGCTGGTGGACAACTGCGCCATGCAGATCGTCCGGGACCCCAGCCAGTTCGACGTGGTGGTGACGGAGAATATGTTCGGGGACATCCTCTCCGACGAAGCCTCCCAGGTCACCGGCTCCATCGGCCTGCTGCCCTCCGCCTCCCTGGGGGAGACCGCCCCCGGCCTCTACGAGCCGATTCACGGTTCCGCTCCGGACATCGCCGGACAGGACAAGGCCAACCCCATGGCTACCATCCTCTCTGTGGCCATGATGTTCCGCTACTCCTTCCACCTGGCCGCCGAGGCCGACGCCATCGAGCAGGCGGTGGACGCCGTCCTCTCTGAGGGGTGGCACACCGCCGACATCGCCGGGGAAGGCGCGCCGGTGGGGACGAAACGCATGGGCGAACTCATCCGCGCGCACATCTGACCGCCGGTGAAAGCCACTCTCAGTTCGTCAGCCTGTCGTAAAAAAGAGCCTAAATGCAGGAACTCTTTGTGAAAGTTGCAGAAAATGAATTGCAGGGCGACCTGCAATTCATTTTTTATCGCTTTTTTCAAAATTAAACTTGCAATTCTGCAAGTTTGGGCGTATAATATGTCAAGTGAGGTTCAAGGACGCGCCGCGCAAGCCATTTTCGGTTTGGGCGGCGTTGGTTCGGAGCAGGTCAGCCCGGCCTGCGGAGAAGCGCCGCCGCCGGGCAGCGGTATGGATAGAAAGGAACATTGCGAGTATGAAAGAGCTGTCTGCCATTGCGGAGAACGTCCAGGCGTCAACCACCCTGGCGATGGATTCCCTGTATAAAGAGATGAAGGCCGCCGGGATCGACGTCCTGGGCTTTGCCGCCGGGGAGCCGGACTTCCCCACCCCGGACTACATTAAATACGCCGGCATCGAGGCCATTGTCAACAACGCCACCAAGTACACCCCCGCCACCGGCACCATGGAGCTGAAAAAGGCTGTCTGCTACCGGCTGAAGGAGGACCTGGACCTGGAGTACGAACCGGCCAACATCGTGGTCACCAGCGGCGCCAAGCACTGCCTCTATGTGGCCCTGCGGGCCATCATCAACCCCGGCGACGAGGTCATCATCCCCGTCCCCGCCTGGGTCAGCTACAACGAGATGGTCAAGATGGTGGGCGGTCTGCCCGTCTACGTCCACTGCGACGAGGACAAGGACTTCAAGATGACCCCCGCCCAGCTGGAGGCCGCCATCACCGACAAGACCAAGTGCATCATGCTCAACAACCCCTCCAACCCCACCGGTATGCTCTACGAGCGGGAGGAGCTGGAAGCTCTGGCGGAGGTCTGCGTCCGGCACGACATCTTCATCATGGCGGATGAAATTTACTACAAGCTGCTCTATGACGGAAAGACCTTCACCTCTGTGGCCTCCCTGGGCGACAAGGTCAAGGAGCTGACCATCATCATCAACGGCGTGTCCAAGTCCTACGCCATGACCGGCTGGCGCATCGGCTACATCGCCGCCGACCCCCGGGTGACCTCCGTTATCGCCAAGTATTTGAGTCACTCCACCGGCAACCCCTCCGCCCCGGCCCAGGCCGCCGCCGTGGCGGCGCTGATGGCCCCCCAGGACACGGCGGAGGAAATGCGCCAGGCCTTCGAGGAGCGCCGGAACTACATGGTGGAGCGGATGAACCAGATCCCCGGCATCAGCTGCCTGAAACCCGAGGGCGCGTTCTATGTGATGATGAACATCACCAAGCTCATCGGCAAGACCCTCCACGGCAGGATGATCCTCAACGCCGATGACTTCGGCGACGTGTTCCTGAAGGAAGGACTGGTCTGTCTGGTGCCCTGCACCGGCTTCGGCGACCCCTACTTCCTGCGCTGGTCCTACGCCACCTCCATGGAGCACATCAGGGAGGGTCTGGACCGGCTGGAGAAGTTTTTGGAAGGGTAATCGTTCCGTTTATTGCCCAGGCTTATTCTTGGCTCGAAACCCCTCCGCCACCGCCTAAAGGCGGCGGCCCTCCTCCCCTTTCAGGGGAGGCAAGGGGGATAGTGCTTGTTGGTTTGTTTGTGTTTTTTTCTCAAAGTAAGTGCATTTTGGAATGAAACGAACCAAATTGAGCAAGCCTTTCCTCTAAGGAGTATCCTTTTGCAACTGACCACCCCTCTCGCCTCCGCCGTCAAGCGGCACTTCCGGGGCTTTGCCCCTCCCTGCCCTGAAAGGGGAGGGGGACCATGCGAAGCATGGTGGAGGGGTTTCGGTGCTCGAACCACATAAGAATCATAGAACCCCCGCGCCATGACCGGCGCGGGGGTTTTCGCGTTCAAAATGCTTTCAGCAGCAGTTGGTCCGCAGCCGGGTGATGGGGTCGATGCCGCTGGCGTTGGAGGGCGGGAAGAAGTCCCCCACGGGGAAGTCCACCCGCTGGAACACCTCACAGGGATCGTCCTCGTTTTTCTCCGAGCAGCAGCACTCTTTATCCGGCATACAGTAGTCGTAGACGGGCATCAGCAGATGGGCGTCCCGCTCCAGCCGGAGGATGGAGAACTGACCCAGGGTGAAGTAAATGCGTTTGCCGGGGCCGTTTTCAAAGACGATTTCCTCGTCAAAGGCGGAGAGGATGCCTGCGGGCACCTCTGCCAAGGGCAGCTCCCCGGCCTCGGGCCGCTCTGCGGCGTCGGCCAGCCGGGTGGCCAGCACGATGGGGTCCACCGCCTCGCACACCGCCACGGGCAGACTGCCGTCGAAGTCCAACGTGGACAGGCGCACCCGCTGCCCCGCTCCCCGGGAGGAGAAGGTCTTGGAGGTGGCCTCGCTGCCGAAGAGCACCGCCCGCTTGTCAAAGACGGCCAGGCCGTCCACCAGGGCGGGGCGGCTGCACCCGCAGTTCACCTCCATGCTCATGCGGTAGTAAAATCGCATATCCACCGCGTAAAAGCCCCGGCCCATGCCCACCGGCTGGACCTCGATGTAGACGTAAAGCAGCTCCGCCCGCCCGGAGCGGACCGACAGGGCCTCGTTGATGGCCTTCTGGCCGGAGGCCGTGGGGTAGAGCCGCAGGTCCTCCACGCAGTCCTTGGCCTGGCAGGAGTCAAAGATTTTTCGGGTGTGTACGCAGGTCGCCTCGGTGCGGCCCGCCTCCAGCTCGGTGGCTTCGGCTTCGATGTTGTCGGGCATGAATCGTACCTCCTTCATTTCTGGACAACGCCGCAAGCGCATTGCGTGGCGTTGCCCGAACGAAAGGCGGCTGCTCCCGTCCGTGCGGACAGTGAACAGCCGCCTTCTGCTTTATCTTACGTCAGGAGGGCCGATTCTGTGCGAAATTTGCCGTCACCCCACAAAGGCGGTCAGCTTCTTGACCGCGGAGCTGTCCCGGGTGACGCTGATGCTGTGGACAAAGACCACGTCGTCCACGTCGTAGTCCTCCGCCAGTTCCGGCAGCGTCCGGCTGTCCACGTCGGCGATGTAGCGGTAATCCACCACGTAGACGTACTGGTAATTTTCCACCAGGAAGGGGACGAAGCAGTTGCCATAGGATTCCTTGATGACCATAACGGCGCTGCCGTCGGAGATCTCCGGGTTTTCGATGACGGAGAAGGGGTTGTCCCCGCCGATGAAGCTCAGGTATTTGTTGCTGGCGGAGAGGGTGTCCCCGTCGGAGATGATGTGATAGGAGAGCTGGCTGCCGTCGTCCTGGGTGATGAGGATGGAGTTGGTGGAGGTGGGGCCGTAGGCGTAAACGGTGTCCGGGTTGGAGAGCATGGCGGCGGACTCGGTCTCCCGGTAGAAGCTGCCGGTGAAGCCCTCGAAGGTGTACGCCTGGTAGTCCTCCAGAGAGGCGGCCTCCTTCCCCGCTGCCTCGGCAAAGGCGGTGTAGGCGTAGTAGGCGGCCAGGGCCGTCCAGTGGTGGTCGGTGCGGAAGTAGAGGTACTCTCCCGCCTCCTGGTGCTCGCTGAGCAGATCGTAGACGTTGACGGTCTGCACCAGACTGGACATACTGGAATAGAGGTAGTTCAGCGCGGCCTGCTGGTCGGAGGTGTTGATGCCGCTGCGGATCTTCGCGGAGACGCAGATGTCCATGCTGTTGGGAGCCACCAGGTCGTAGACCGTAGATTGTCCTTCCAGCAGCTCCGCCGCCCGGTTGACCATGTCGATGTAGTCGTCCGCCGTGTCCTGGACGAAGTTGTAGTATTCGTAGGCTGCGTCCCGGATGACCAGCAGCGCCCCCAGGGTCTGCACGTCGGCGGCGGTGATGTCGTCGTCCTCCGTCACCGGCTCCGACTCTTCCTCCTCGTCCGCCGGTTCCTCCTCTGTCGCTGCCGCGCCGGAGGAGGCGTCCGCCTCCGCTTCAGCGGAGACCTCGGCGGCGGGAGA
>JAJQAS010000237.1 GCA_021203685.1 Clostridiales bacterium
TTATCAGTTAATTTTAATTTTTGTTCAGGTTTTTAAGCATCGGTACATCTGTGTAATTATGAACTTTTTTACAACCTGCAACGTATAAGCGCGAAAGCGGACAGTTGAGAAAGAGACAAAAAAATAATTTTGTTAAAAATGCCTATAATACCGTTTTGCATTGAAAAAAGCCCTTTGATATGTTATAATATCATCAAGCAATTAAAGGGGAGGCGGGACACGTGGCAACCGTTGAGAAAATCGTAAATAAGAGCGGGGAAACGGTCTACAAGGTCTCTGTTACCAGTGGCCGGAGCCGGAGGATTAAAAAGACCTGGAAGCCGAACCCGGCATGGTCACGGCGAACCACTGAGCGCGAATTGGCAAAATTCGCCGCTCAGCTTGAAAACGACCTTGCAGCCGGTCAGATTGTCACCCGCAAAGAGAAAGCCGCTCTGGAGGCTCAGAGGGCCGCTGAGGAAGCCAAACTCTTGACCGTGAAGCAATACGGTCAAGGAGTATTTATCCCCTCCAAGCGAATCACGGCCAGCGAAAAGACGGTTTACTCCTACAAGTGGACGTTTGAGAAATATATTAACCCAGCTCTCGGTGATCTACGCCTCCAGGACGTGACCGGCGCGCAAATCACCGCCTTCCTGTTGGACTACCAGGCAACCGGGGCCGCCCATTCCTCCGTTGTCCGGCTCTATGCCATCCTCAACAGCTTTTTCAAAATGGCATATATGGACGGAACCGTCGGCACAAATCCGATGGACAGAGTACAGAGGCCCACACCGAGAAAGGACGAATTGCAGCGACAGGGGCCGGAGGCGTACACAGAGGAACAGCTTGCCTATATTCTGGACTGCCTGAAGGGGGAGCCGTTGAAATGGCGGGCCTATATCTCCCTCCTGTGTGAGACCGGCCTGCGCCGTGGGGAGTGTCTGGCCCTCCAGTGGAACAACATCGACTTTCAGGCCCTGGAGGTCACAGTGGCCGCCACCCTGGGATATACCCCGGAGCGGGGGGGTTTACCGGGGCACCCCAAAGTCAAGCAAGAGCCGCACCGTGGACATCACCCCCGCCACCGCTGGCCTTCTGCGACAGCTTAGAGCGGAACAGGCCGCCTCTTGCGTCTCCCCTTACCTGTTCACGCAGGACAACAGCCCGGAACCCATGCACCCAGACAGCCCAACCCGCTATACGCGCTCTTTTGGGCGGCGGTACGGGGTGGAGCATTTTCACCCCCACAAGCTCCGCCACACTTTTGCCTCCATCGCCATCACCCGCGGGGCCGACATCGTCTCTATTTCTGAGATTCTCGGTCATGCAGATACGTCCATCACCTTGCGCACCTACTCCCACGCCAACGCCGAAAGCCGGAAACGGGCCGCCGGTGTATTCCAGCAGGCATTGAAAGCAGCAGAAAAATAGAGCCGGACGGGTCAAACACCCGCCCGGTTTTTTCGCAATGTTACCCCTTTTGTTACCCCTTTTTATTTTTTGCCGTTTTTCTCACTTTTCGTTATTTCTCACAATTCGCTCTTGTAAGTTGTCAAATCATAAGAAAACCGCCCGAATTTTAACGATTCGGACGGTTAAAGTTTGGAGCTTCTGGTCAGAATCGAACTGACAACCTTCTCATTACGAGTGAGATGCTCTGCCATTGAGCCACAGAAGCGTTCCGCGAAGGTTAGTGTACCACAGAAATCCGGGGACGTCAATCTTTTTCTGCCGCAAAACGCAATTTCGTGACCGGTTGCGCTGCCCCTTCACGCCAGGATGGGCAGCACCCCTTGCAGCCTTTGCAGCAGGAAGCTGGCGGACTGCAGCGCACCGGGCAGGATCCCCAGCCGGGAGAGGATGTACACCACGGTGACCTCCAGCACGGCTCCCTTGACCAGGCCGAACACCGCCCCGCCCAACTGGCTGAACTTGGCCACCGTGGGGAACCGCGCCGCCAGCTGGAAATAGCAGCAGGCGTAGAGCCACGCCACCAAAATCAGCAGGAAGACCAGGGTGAACAGCATGGGCCGCACCACAGTGTCCTGGAGCGACGAGAGCGAGACCGCCGCCACGGTCTCCAGCCGCCCGGTCAGCCAGGCCGTCAGCGTCCCGGCGCAGAGGATGCCGCCGATCACCGCCGCCAGCACCGCCACAGTGCCCGCCGCTGTGCGGGAAAACCCCCGCATTGCTCCCAGGATCGCCTCTGCCACCAGGCCCAGCAGCAGGACGTAGTCCAGCAAGACAAAACTATTTGTTACATCCATCGTGAATCTCTCCTCCACCGGTTTCTCTTTTTTGCAGCCTGATAGCCCACCACGGGGCAAATTAGCAATGTGCAATGTGCTATTACGACTTACTTCTGCGTTTTGCAGAATGATTTACGCTGATTTTCCGGTGCGGTCAGCTGTTTTAGACTGCCGTTTCGTTTGTTGCTTAAATTGCTCATTGCAAAATGAGCCGTTCCCACAGAACAGCCACGGCTGAAAGCCGGTCATTGCACATTGCAAATTGTTCCCGTCAGGGAACAAACAACCACGCCTCGTCGGTGCCGACCATCATGGCGGAGCCATCGCTGCGCATAATGACCCGGCGGGCGTTGGAATTGACGGTGGAGGCGTACTCCTCCAGGTCGCTGTTGTACACCACCAGGGAGCTGGTGGTGAGCACGGCGATGTACCGCCCCGCGGCGGAGACGGAGAGCACTTCCTCGCTGATGCTGCGGGACACCTTCTGCTCACCGCTGTTGTCGATGACCCACAGCTCGCCCAGACTACCCGACTTGTATTTGCTCATCAGCTCAACGGCGTAGCCGTCCCCGTCCAGGGAGTACCGCTCCAGGTACTTGCTGGTATCCGACCAGTCGCCCAGCACCTCGCCGTCGCTGTCCGCCACGGTGACGCCATACTCCCGCTCCAGCCAGATGCGCCCGTCCTGCCACCGCAGGTCCAGCACCAGCTGTTCCCCCAGCTGGGTGGTGGAGGTGACGCTGGCGTCGCTGACCTGGTAGATGACCAGGTCGCTGCCAAGGGCGGAGTCGTCCTGGTAAAGCTCAATGACCGCCACCGAGCGGCCGTCCGGAGACAGCGCCGCGTCGGAGATGAAGTTGGTGGACTCGTTGATGGCGATGCGGGGCTGGTAGTCGCTGCCGTAGACGGTGACGGTGGCCTTGTACCCGGAGGTCTGCTCCACCACCACCAGCGCGCCGTTTTCGTTGACCCGGGCGGAGAGCAGGGCGTAGTCCCCGTCGGTGCTGTAGGAGAACACCTGCTCCGCGCTGTGGAACACATAGAGGTCGCTGCCCCCCACGTCGTAGACCACGGCGTAGTCCCCGGCGGTGGAGATCACTGGCTGCTTCATGCTGACCTCCATGCTCAGGGCCTCCTCCCCGCTGCGGGAGAGCAGCTGGAGGGTGTTGCTGGAGCACACCAGCAGCCCCCCGTCCAGGGAGGCGAAGGCGCTGTCGCTGCCGCCGCTGAACGAGAACCGCTCGGCCTGTCCGTCCTCGTCGGTGGAGAGGGAGCCGTAGGCCACCCAGCGTTTCAGCGCGTCCAGGTTCAGCCGGTCCCGGTAGACCACCGCCAGCACCGCGCAGAGCAACATCACAGCCGTCACCGCGTAAATGACCATCTGCTTTGTCACCCTGGCGAAGATTTGAACGCCGGTTTTCTGCTTTTTTCGCTTTTTCCCGCTCTGTGCGGCCATATTCAGTCCTCCCCGTCTGTGTCCAGGCCCACCGGCTCCCGGTACCACAGTTTGGTCATATACAGCCCGCCCGGGGGCACCGTCGGCCCCGCCTCGGTGCGGTTGCCCCGCTCCAATATGCCGTCGATGTCCTCCGGGGCGAATTTCCCCTCCGCCGCGTAGAGGACGGTGCCCGCCATCACCCGCACCTGGTTATAGAGAAACCCGTTGGCGCAGACCTTCAGCTCGATGAGGTTGCCGCTGCGCCAGACGGTGAAGTAGTGGCAGGTGCGCACCGTGGAACGGGTGGGCGTCCCCACGTCCCGGACAGCCCGGAAGTCGTGGGTGCCCACGAACCGCTCCGCCGCCCGGCGCATGACGGTCTCGTCCAGGTGCTTGGGGTAAAAATAGGCCCGGTCCACATAGAAGGCATTGCGAATGCGGGAGTTGTACACCCGGTAGGTGTACTCCTTCTTCCGGCAGGAGCCGATGGCGTTGAAGTCCGGCGAGACCTCCCGGGCCGCCTCCACCACGATGTCCGCAGGCAGGCGGGCGTTCACCGCCAGGGGCAGCCGGTCCAGTGGGATGTTGCAGTCGGCTTTGAAGTTGGCAATGTACACCTGGGCGTGGACCCCCGCGTCGGTGCGCCCGGCCCCTACGCAGCGGACCGGGTGCTTCAGCACCTTGGCAAGGGCGTTTTCCAGCGTCTCCTGCACCGTCACGGCGTTCTTTTGGATCTGCCAGCCGTGGTAGGCGGTGCCCACGTACATCAGTTTTAAGGCAATGTTTTTCATTGTTTTTCCATCCAGTGGTGATTTCTTTTGTATCAGCCGCGTGCTGGAACCCCGGCGGCCCCCGCCTGCCGCGACGGAGGAGGTTCGGCTGAAAACAGCGACCAGGCCGCTGCAAAAGCACAACCGTAGAACACCGGTCATTGCACATTGCACATTGCTAATTGCACATTTTATCAGAACGGCGCGACTTTCCGCAACACGAACATCAGCACCACCAACACGCCGAACAGCCCCATGACGAGCCAGTCGTTCCGGGTATAGTGGAGCTGGTGGAGCCGGGTGCGGCCCTCGCCGCCGTGGTAACAGCGGCACTCCATGGCAGTGGCCAGCTCGTCCGCCCGGCGGAAGGCCGAGACAAACAGCGGCACCATCAGCGGCACCATGGCCTTGGCCTTGTCGATGACCGAGCCGGATTCAAAGTCCGCGCCCCTCGCCTTCTGTGCGGACATGATCTTGTCCGTCTCCTCGATGAGGGTGGGAATGAACCGCAGGGCGATGCTCATCATCATCGCCAGGTCGTGGACAGGGACCTTGAGTTTTTTCAGCGGGTTCAGCAGCTGCTCCAGCCCGTCGGTCAGCGAGATGGGGGAGGTGGTGTAGGTCATCAGGAAGGTGCCGGAAATGAGCATCATGATGCGCACCACCATAAAGAAGGCGTTGGCGAGGCCCCCGGTGGTGATCTGCAAAAAGCCCACCTTCACCAGCACGGTGCCGGTGGTGGTGTAAAACAGGTTCAAAATTCCCGTAAAAATCAGGATAAACAGAACCGGCTTCATGACTTTGATTATGGCTTTGGCCCCCAAGACGGAGATCTTCACCGCCGTCGCCAGCGTCAGAAACACGACGCCGTAGGCGATGAACCCTTTTGCGGTGAACAGGGCCACGATATACAGAACGACGCAGATGAGCTTGGTGCGGGGGTCCAGCCGATGCACCAGCGAGTCGCCGGGGAAATACTGCCCCAGGGTGATGTCTTTCAGCATACCTGTCCCCCCTTCCGGTACAGCGCAAGGAGGGCGGCTTTGGCCTCCTCCATGGTGTAGACGGAGCCGTCCACCGGCAGACCCATCTCCCGCAGGCGGTGGAACACCTGGGTCAGCTGGGGGGTGTTCAGCCCCATGTCCCGGAGCCGGTCCCCCTGAGCGAACACCTGCCGGGGGGTGCCCTCCAGGGGTATCTTCCCGTCGTTGATGACCACGATGCGGTCGGCCAGCCGCGCCATGTCCTCCATGGAGTGGGAGACGATGATGATGGTGGCGTGCTTCGCGTCGTGGAACGCCTGGATGTTGCCCAAAATGGCCTCCCGGCCCTGGGGGTCCAGCCCCGCCGTGGGTTCGTCCAAAATCAGCACCTCCGGCTCCATGGCGATGACCCCGGCGATGGCCACCCGGCGCTTCTGCCCGCCGGAAAGCTCGAAGGGGGACTTGTCCAGCATATCATCCGTCAGGCCCACGAAGTAGGCAGCCTGATGCACCCGGCGGTCGATTTCGTCCTGGTTGAGCTTCATGTTTTTGGGGCCAAAGGCGATGTCCTGGTACACCGTCTCCTCAAAGAGCTGATACTCCGGGTACTGGAACACCAGCCCCACCTTGAACCGGGTCTGGCGGGTGGTTTTGGAATCCGCCCAGATGTCCTTACCGTGGAGCAGCACCTGCCCGCCCGTGGGTTTCAGCAGCCCGTTCAGGTGCTGGATGAGGGTGGACTTGCCCGAGCCGGTGTGGCCGATGATGCCCAGGTATTCCCCCGGGTAGGCTTTGAAGTTGACGTGGTCTAATGCCACGTGTTCAAAAGGGGTGCCGATGCTGTAGGTACAGCACAGGTCTTTGGTTTCTAAAATCGGGTCCAATCGTTACTCCTTGTCCCTTGTCGTCAGCAAATCGTAAATTGCCCCGGCGCACTCCTCCACAGAGAGGGCGTCCACCGGCACGTCCAGCCCCGCCTGATTCAGTTCATATAATAACCCCACCGTGTCGGGCACGGTCAGGCCGATGGCCTTCAACTTTTCCACATGGCGGAACACCTGCCGGGGAGCGCCGTCGGCCACGATTTTGCCGTGGTCCATGACCACCAGCCGCCGGGCCTGAGAGGCCTCGTCCATGTGGTGGGTGATGAGAACGACTGTGGTGTGCTGCTCCCGGTTCAGACGGAGGATGGTCTCCATGACCTCCTCCCGGCCGATGGGGTCCAGCATGGCGGTGGGCTCGTCCAGCACGATGCACTCCGGCTGCATGGCGATGACCCCGGCAATGGCCACCCGCTGCTTCTGTCCACCTGAGAGCAGATGGGGGGCGTGGCGGGCGTAGTCGGTCATGCCCACGATGGCCAGGGCGTTGTCCACCCTCTGGCGTATCTCCTCCGGGGGGACGCCAAGGTTCTCCGGAGCGAAGGCGATGTCCTCCTCCACCACGTTGGCGACGATTTGGTTGTCCGGGTTCTGGAACACCATCCCCACCATGCGGTGGATGTCCAGCCAACGGTCCTCGTCGGCGGTGTCCACGCCGGAGACATAGACCTTGCCCCCGGCAGGCAGCAGGACGGCGTTCATGTGCTTGGCGAGGGTGCTTTTGCCGCTGCCGTTGTGCCCCAGCACCGCCACGAAGCTGCCCTTTTCGATGTCCAGGCTCACGTCGTCCAGCACCACCGGGGCCACCCCCTCCTCTGTGGTGTAGGAGAAGGTAATATGTTCCATTTGGATGATTGGCTCTGCCATGTTTTGTTCCCTTCTGCCTGTTTTAGCTTTTACTTATTAGCTATTCAGACTATCCCTTTGATTCAGGCGCGTTATTTTAAGTGGCTAGTGGCTAGTGATTAGTGGCTAGAAAAAGGGGACTTCTAATAGAAATTCTACATCTGTCGTACAAAACTGACACCAGACGACAAGTACTATCCCCTCTTGCCTCCCCTGAAAGGGGAGGAGGGCCGCCGCCTTTAGGCGGTGGCGGAGGGGTTTCCAACGCATGGCTGAGTAAAAGGGATAACCAGATTAGCTATTCGCTTTGTGGTTCTTCACGATTTGTTCTGCGCCCTGGATTCGCCGCACAAAACAAACCGCAAACGCCCAACCGATGTTTCGCGCTGTTCGTTTTAGATTGGTAGTGCCTGGCTAACAGCTAATAGCTAACAACTAACAGCTCACTTGGCATACCAACGGCCTGTGGCCCCGCAGGGCAGCGCCAGGCCGGAGGCCGTCACCGGCAGCCCCAGCTCCTGGGACTCCGTGTGTCCGCCCCAGCGTTTGCCCACCAGCGTCTCCAGCAGGTAGGTCAGCACCGAGGGGGCAAGCCCCGTGGTGTAGGAGTTGAGGATGATAAACTGGGGCCGGTCGCTGAGCACCTGCACCGCCAGCTCCAGGAAGGGGTAGAGGTCGTCCTCCAGCTTCCACACCTCGCCGGAAGGCCCCCGGCCATAGGAGGGCGGGTCCATGATGAGGGCGTCGTACCGGCGGCCCCGGCGGATCTCCCGCTCCAGGAACTTGGCGCAGTCGTCCACAATCCAGCGGACGGGGGCCTTCTCCAGCCCGGAGAGGCGGGCGTTGTCCCTGGCCCAGGACACCATGCCCTT
>JAJQAS010000057.1 GCA_021203685.1 Clostridiales bacterium
GTAGAAAAAGGCGACCCCATTTTGAGCAAAAAGTGCCACCCCGTCACCCGGTTCGACAAAAAGCTGGGCCGGATGCTGGACGACCTGCGGGAGACCCTGCTGGAGTCCGGCGGCGTGGGCCTGGCCGCCCCGCAGATCGGCATCTGCCGCCGGATGGTGGTGGTGATGAACGCCCAGGAGGAGATCATCGAGCTGGTGAACCCGGAAGTTATTTCCACCTCCGGGGAGCAGACCGGCTACGAGGGCTGTCTCTCCCTGCCCGGCATGTACGGGGAAGTCACCCGCCCCATGACGGTGCGGGTCAAGGCCCAGGACCGCAAGGGCGAATGGTTCGAGGTGGAGGACACCGAGCTGACCGCCCGGTGCTTCTGCCACGAGATCGACCACCTGGACGGGCATATGTTCGATGAACTGTGCGACCGGCTCTACACCAGTGAGGAGCTGGACGAGATGGAGGCCGAAAAAGAGGCTCAGACCGAGGAGCAGAAGAAGCAATGAACATCGTCTTTATGGGTACCCCGGACTTCGCCGTGCCGTCGCTGAACCGGCTGCTGGCCGACGGTCATCGGCTCTCCGCCGTCTACACCAACCCGGACAAGCCCAAGAACCGGGGCATGAAGCTGACCCCCAGCCCGGTCAAAGTCGCCGCGCTGGCGGCGAACGTGCCGGTCCTCCAGCCCCGCTCCCTCCGGGACGAAGGGGTGTTGGAGGAGCTGGCCGCGCTGGAGCCGGACCTCATCGTGGTAGCCGCCTACGGCAAGCTGCTCCCCGACGCGGTGCTGGCGCTGCCCAAATACGGCTGCGTCAACGTCCACTCCTCCCTGCTGCCCAAGTACCGGGGGGCGGCCCCCATCAACTGGGCCATCCTCAACGGGGAGAAGGAGACCGGCGTCACCATCATGTATATGGCCCACGCCCTGGACGCGGGGGACATCATCGCCCAGGCCGCCACCCCCATCGGACCGGAGGAGGACGCCGCCGCCCTCTACACCCGGCTGGCGGAACTGGGGGCCGGGCTGTTGTCCCAAACGGTGAAAGACATCGCGGACGGCACCGCCGCTCGCACCCCCCAGGACGAAGCGCAGCACACCTACGCCCCCATGCTCAGCCGGGAGTTAAGCCCTATCGACTGGAGCCGGACGGCGGGGGAGCTGCACGACCAAATTCGCGGCCTGGTTCCCTGGCCCGCCGCCACCTTCCAGCTGGAGGGCAAGCCCTTCAAGGCTTACGCCTCCGTCGTGGCCCAGGAGACCACCCAGGCCGCTCCCGGCGCGCTGCTGGGCGGCAGCAAAGAGGGTATCCGGTTCGCCTGCGGCGGCGGAACGGTGCTGTGCATCACCGAGCTGCAGGCCCCCGGCAAAAAGCGGATGAAAGCCGCCGATTTTCTGAGAGGACACAAACTTTGAACTGTTTTTCTGATTTTTCCGGCGGAGAGGGCCGCCGCCCATGAGCGCCCAGCCGAAAAGCGCGCGGGAGACCGCCTTCTATGTGCTGGAGCGGGCCAAACGTGGGGCCTGGTCGGACAGCGCCCTGAAAAACGCCATCCGCTCCAGTGAGTTGTCTCCCCGGGACGCCGCCCTTTGCAGCCGCATTTGCTACGGCGTGCAGCAAAACCAGCTGCTGCTGGACTACTGGATCTCCTGCTTCTCCCGGGTGCCGGTGGAAAAGCTGGAGAGCGCCGTCCACACCGCGCTGCGGATGGGGCTGTACCAGATCGCCCTGATGGACCGGGTACCGGAGCGGGCGGCGGTCAACGAGTCGGTGGAGTTGGTGAAGCAGAACAGCCGCAACCCCAACTCCAGCCGCCTGACCAACGGCATTTTGCGGGGCTTCTGCCGCCGGGAGGGAGACTGGCCCCAGCCCCCTTCCCTTTCCGTCCAATACAGCCACCCCCAGTGGCTGGTGGACGCCCTGGCTGCGGAGCTGCCGGGCGGGGACGTGGAACCCCTGCTGGCGGCGAACAACAGCCAGCCCCCCACCACTGTCCAGGTGAACACCCTGCGCACCACAACGGAGAGCCTGGCAAACGCCCTGGCGGAGCGGGGCGTGGGGGTGCGGATTCACCCCTGGCTGCCCGACTGCCTGGAGCTGACCGGCACCGGTGATTTGGAAGAGCTGCCCCAGTTCCGGGCGGGAGACTTCACCGTGCAGGACGCCGCCGCAAAGCTGGCGGTGCTGGCGGCAGACCCCCAGCCGGGGAACCGGGTGCTGGACGCCTGCGCCGCGCCGGGGGGGGGCAAGAGCTTCGCCGCCGCCGTGCAGATGCAAAATCGGGGAGAGCTGTTCTCCTGCGACATCCAGCCCAAAAAGGTGCGGCTCATCCAGGATGGGGCCATGCGGCTGGGCATCTCCATCCTGACGGCGGAGGTGCGCAACGGCAAGGCGTTCTATGAGGACTGCGCCGAGAAATACGACCTGGTGATGGCCGATGTCCCCTGCTCCGGGCTGGGCATCATCCGCAAAAAGCCCGACATCCGGTACAAAAACCCCGACTCCCTGGGCGACCTGCCCGACGTGCAGCGGGCCATTCTGGACAACGTCTCCCGGTATGTACGCCCTGGCGGGACACTGCTCTACGCCACCTGCACCCTGCTCCACCGGGAGAACCAGGACGTGGTGGAGGCGTTTTTGGCATCGCACCCGGCGTTCCGGCTGGAGCCGTTTTCTCTGCCCGGCCCGGTAGGAGAAGTCAGCGAGGGCATGACTACCCTCTGGCCCCACATCCACGGCACCGACGGGTTTTTTATGGCAAAGCTGAGGAAAGAACATGACTGACATCAAATCCATGAGCCGGGCGGAGCTGGCCGCTTTTCTCGCCCAACTGGGACAGCCCCGGTTCCGGGAAAAACAGGTGTTCCAGTGGCTCCACCGGGGGGTGGAGGGCTTCGACGAGATGAGCAACCTCCCCAAGTCCCTCCGGGAGCAGCTAAAAGAGAATTGCACCCTGACCGTCCCCCAGGCAGTCCGGAAGCAGGTCTCCAAACTCGACGGCACCATCAAATATCTCTGGGAGCTTTCCGACGGAAACTGCGTGGAATCGGTATTGATGCGCTACAAACATGGCAATACTATCTGTGTGTCCTCCGAGGTGGGGTGCCTGATGGGCTGCGCCTTCTGTGCCTCCACCCTGGGTGGGCTGGTGCGGCGGCTCACTCCAGCGGAAATCCTCGACCAGGTGATTTTTACCCAGAAGGACTCCGGCCTCCCCATCTCCAACATCGTCATGATGGGCATTGGGGAGCCGCTGGACAACTACGACAACGTGATGCGGTTTCTCTCTCTCGTCAACGACCCGGAGGGGCTGAACATCGGGATGCGGCACATCTCCCTCTCCACCTGCGGATTGGTGGAGAAGATCGACCGGCTGGCGGAGGAACAGTTGCAGCTGACCCTCTCCGTCTCCCTCCACGCCCCCGACGACGCCACCCGCTCCCGGCTGATGCCGGTGAACCGGGCCGTTGGCGTGGACCGGCTGATGGAGAGCTGCCGCCGGTACTTCGACAAGACCGGGCGGCGCATCTCCTACGAGTACGCCATGGTGGACGGCGTCAACGACAGCAACTGGCAGGCGGACCGGCTGGCCGCGCTGCTGAAAGGGCAGGGCGCACATGTGAACCTGATTCCGCTGAACAACGTGGAGGAAAGCCCCCTGAAGCCCAGCAGGCGGGTGGCCGCCTTCCAAAAGCGGCTGGAGGGCCACGGCGTCACCTGCACCGTCCGGCGGAAGCTGGGCGGAGACATCGACGCCTCCTGCGGCCAACTGCGCCGCAAGGCGATGGGGCGTGTTAGCTCTTAGCTTTTAGCTGCTTGCTTTAGACTGGCAGTACCAGACTACAGGGAGAAGCGCAGCTTCGGAAGTGCCGCTTGACGGCAACAGCTAACGGCTAACAGCTTATCACACGAGGCTGCTTCAAAGGGACAACCACAAAAACAATTTCCGTGCGGAGAGGGTGAATGGAATGGACATATGGGGCATCACCGACCGGGGCAAGGTGCGCCGGCAGAACCAGGACGCCTTTTACAAATGGACCAACGGGACGCTGGCGTTCGCCGTGGTCTGCGATGGCATGGGCGGCGCACGGTCCGGCAACATCGCCAGCGCCATGGCGGCCCAGCAGTTCGCCCAGGTGCTCAGCGCCGGGACCGGGTCGCCGGAAGAGCGGCTGACCCAGGCGGCGGAGCTGGCCAACGACGCGGTCTACCACCGGGCCCAGCGGGATATGAACTGCCAGGGCATGGGCACCACCCTGGTGGCGGCCTTTGCCAACGGGTCCGAGGCCCACATCCTCAACATTGGGGACAGCCGATGTTACCATCTCTCCGGCGGAGAGATCTGGCAGGTGACCCGGGACCACTCCCTGGTGGCCCAGTGGGTGGCCGCAGGCCAGCTGACCGAGGAGGAAGCCCAAAACCACCCAAACCGCAACATCATCACCCGCGCCCTGGGCACCGAGGCCCAGGTGGAGGGCGACCTCTACCGGGAGACGCTCCAGCCGGGGGACCGGCTGCTGCTGTGCTCCGACGGACTGAGCAACGAAGTGACAAAAGAAGAACTGGCCCGGCTGGCGGGCGGCGGCGACCTGCGGGACTGCTGTGACCGGCTGCTGCGGCTGGCTTTGGAGCGGGGCGCACCGGACAACGTCACCGCCGTGATCGTGGCCGCAGACGGCTGAACAAAGGGGAGCTTGTACCATGGATCAGTACATAGGAAAAATGTTGAACGACCGATACGAAATACTGGACGTGCTGGGCGTGGGCGGCATGGCAGTGGTCTACAAGGCCAAATGCCACCGGCTGAACCGTCTGGTGGCCGTCAAGATCCTCAAGCCGGAGCTGGCCGCCGACCCGGAGATCCGCAGCCGCTTCCACGACGAGAGCAAGGCCGTGGGCATGATGAGCCACCCCAACATCGTCAACGTCTTCGACGTGAACCAGGACGGGGACATCGACTACTTCGTCATGGAGCTGGTGGAGGGCATCACCCTCAAGCAGTATATCAAAAAGCGGGGCGGCGTGCTGAACTGGCGGGAGGCCCTGCATTTCAGCACCCAGATCATGCAGGCCCTGGGCCACGCCCACAGCCGGGGCATCGTCCACCGGGACATCAAGCCCCAGAACATCATGGTCCTCCGGGACGGCAGCGTCAAGGTGGCCGACTTCGGCATCGCCCACATCGCTGACTCCCAGCGCACCATGACCCGGGAGACCCTGGGCAGCGTCCACTATATCTCCCCGGAGCAGGCCAAGGGCAGCGAGGTGGACGAGCGCAGCGACATCTACTCCGCCGGCGTGGTGCTCTACGAAATGCTCACCGGCCGTCTGCCCTACGAGGGGGACACCCCCGTGGCGGTGGCGGTTCAGCACATCAACTCCATCCCTCTGGCCCCCCGGGAGCTGAACCCGGACATCCCCCGGGGCATGGAGCAGATCATTATGAAGGCCATGGCCCAGGACAGGGAGCTGCGTTACCCCAACGCCGAGGCCATGCTGGCCGACCTTGAGGCTTTCCGCAAGAATCCTGACATCGTCTTTGATTACCAGGACCCCTGGATGCTCACCGAAGTCCCCGTAGTCACCCCCTACCAGCCGGAGGAGGTGGAGGTCCAGCCGGAACCTACAGAGGAGGACGAAGAAGCGGACGGGGAGGTCACCGGCGGTAGCCGACGCACCGCTTTCATCATCGGCGGGGTGATTTTGGCCATTTTGCTGGTCATTTTCCTGATTTTCAGGATGCTTTGGGCCACCCTGTTCTCCGACATCTTCGGCACAGGGGAGGTCTACACCGTCCCCGACCTGCGGGGCATGACCTACACCGAGGCCGAGGAGTATATCTTCACCACCGATGACCTGAACGGCCACTTCACCGTCACCATCAGCGAGGAGACGGTCTACGACGCCACCTACGATGTGGGAGAGATCGTCAGCCAGGACCCGGAGAGCGGCACCTCCACCAAGGGCGACGTGATCGAGATCACGGTGGTGCTCTGCGCCGAACCGGAGGAGGAAGCCACGGAGCTGGTCATGCCGAACATTGTGGGCAAGGACTACAGCGAGTGGGCCTCCACCCTCAGCGAGGATTACCACGTCACCGTGAAATATAATCCCCAGTATTCCTCTGAATACGACGAGGGGCTCATCATCTCCACCGACCCGGTGGCGGGCACCACCCTGACCGAGGGGCAGACCGTCACCCTGACCTACAGCCGGGGTGAGAAGATCACCACCGTCACCATGGTCTCCCTCTACGGCATGACCGAGAACAAGGCCAAAGAGACCATCGAGGAGCTGGGCCTGACCACCGGCAGCGTCACCACCGTCACCAGCAGCGAGACGGCGGGGACCGTGGTGTTCCAGAGCGTTAAATCCGGTGCGGAAGTGGAACTGGGCACGACGGTGAACCTGCAAATCAGCTCCGGTCCCCAGCCGGAGGACCCGGAACCGGAGGAAGAAGAGGAAGAAGAAGAACAGCCGACGGACACCAACACCGCTGACGACGAAGACGAGGAGACCGGCAACACCCACCACGACACCGAAACCGACGACGGCACCCAGGAAGACACCATCTACACCATCACGGTGACCATGCCCTCCGGCCGGACAGAAGACTCCACTGTTTCCATCCGGGTGAACGGCATCAACTATTACTCCGCCACCGTTGCCGCCAACAAAAACCAGGTCTCTGTGGAGTACAAGGGCACCATCGAGTCCCTGGAGGTGCTGGTGGACGGCAGCAGCTACTCGGACTATACCTGTATCGAACAATGACAGGGATCATCATTCGCGCCCTCAGCGGCTTTTACGATGTGGACTGCGGCGGTGAAGTGATCCGCTGCCGCGCCCGGGGCAAGTTCCGCTATACGAAGGAATCCCCCCTGGTGGGGGACCGGGTATCCGTCACCCCCACCGAGGCCGGGGCGGGCCGCCTGGACGAAATTTTGCCCCGGAAGAACGCCTTTCAGCGGCCCGCAGTGGCCAACATGGACCAAATCATCCTCATCGCCTCCAACGCCATCCCCGTCACCGACCCCTTTCTGGTGGATCGGGTGGCGGCGCTGGCGGAGGGAAAGCACTGTCAGCCAGTGGTGGTGGTCAACAAGTGCGACCTGGCCGACGGCGGAGCGCTGGCGGCGATCTATGAGGCGGTGGGCTACCCCACCCTCCAGGTCAGCGCCGCCACCGGCCAGGGCCTGGAGGCCCTGCGGGAGATTCTGAACGGCAAGGTCAGCGTGTTCACCGGCAACTCCGGCGTGGGCAAGTCCAGCCTGCTCAACGCCCTGGACCCCACCGCCCGCATCCCCACCGGGGAGGTCAGCGAAAAGCTGGGTCGGGGCCGCCACACCACCCGCCATGTGGAGCTGTTCCGCCTGGGCGAAGGGGCCATCGTGGCGGATACGCCGGGGTTCTCCTCTTTCGACACCGAGACCCCGGAGCTGCTGGACAAAGAGCGGCTGGCGGAAGCCTTCCGGGAGTTCCGCCCCTATCTGGGCCAGTGCCGCTATGTGGGCTGTTCCCACACCAAGGAGAAGGGCTGCGCCGTCCGCCAGGCCCTGAAAGAGGGGAAGATCTCCCGCAGCCGTTACGACAGCTACCTCCGGCTGTATCAGGTGGCAAAGGAGTATAAGCCGTGGAAGTGAGCGAGCTGTTAGCTCTTAGCTCTTAGCTGTTAGCCAGGTGCTGCATACCATAAGCATAGAGCTTATAGGTATGGCTTTAATGACGTTCAGCCGTGTGCTGGAAACCCCTCCGTCACGACTTACGCCGTGACACCTCCCCTTTCAGGGGAGGCAAGTGGGCTAGTGCTTGTTGTTTGGTTAGTGTTTTGCTCAAAACGCCAAGAAATTGGAATTTAATTTATTAAATAGTGAAACTTTTTCCATAAAAAGAACCATTCCGTAACCGACCACCCCTCTCGCCTCCCCTGAAAGGGGAGGGGGACCATGCGAAGCAT
>JAJQAS010000267.1 GCA_021203685.1 Clostridiales bacterium
CCCTCACAAACCTGAATGATCTACCCCCCGTTGCCCCCCCTCATGGGGGTGGGGGGGGGGGGTAAGCCGCGGCGGAGGGGTTTCACGGTGGCAATGACTGATAAAGCTGAGCAAACGAGATACCCAAATTTATAAATATTGCGCTGAACCCTCTGGCAGGAACAGGCGAAAGCTGGTATAATGGGTCAAAAAGAGGAAAGGGAGCTGTCGGTATGTCTGAACACGGAGAAAAAACCGCAAACGCCGCCCGCTGGACCTGCCCCGGCTGCGGCAGGGAAAACGGCCCGGAGATGGTCTGCCCTGACTGCGGGTTTGATGAGAGCGCCAACGCCCTGGCCTACCCTACCCTGATGCCGCTGTCCCAGAACCTCGCCAGCCCTGACCGGGCGCGGCTGGAAGCGGAGGTCAGGCGGCTCCAGGAAGAAAAACAGCGGCACGCGGAGGAGCAGGCGCGGCTGGACGCGGAGCAGAAAAACCTGGACGCGGAGCTGCTGCGCCTCCAGGCGGAATTGCAGCGCCAGGAGACAGCGGAGAAACAGCCTGCGGAACCGGAGAGCGATTCGCTGGAGGAATTTGACCGCCTGGCAGAGGAATTACAGCGGCGCGAAAACGCGAAACGGCAGAGCAAGAAGGAGGAAAGCCAGCGGGCGGAGCCGACGCGCCAAGTCGAAGAAGGAAAGCACCCCAAACGGCGGAAACTGCTGCTGGCAGTCGTTGGGGTTGGGGCCGCTGTGGTAGCGGCTCTGTTGCTGGTCTGTCTCTGGCCCAGCAGCAATGAGCCAACCTCTCTGGATGGGGTCACGGCGAAAACAAAAATCACCGAAGTCTACTTCCTGGACACCCTGGAGAACGCGCCAAAGAGGGCGGCGGACCTCTCCGAGGCAGAAGACGGCAGCATCCTCTGCTGGACGGAGGACACGGTGCAGTACATCGCCGGGGACGGCGGTGTAGTGGGCGGAAGCGACTGCGGGAACCTGTTTTATGGGTATGAAAATGTGACTGCCATCCACTTTGACGGGAATTTTGACACCTCCAACGTGACGGATATGGGTTGGATGTTTTATGATTGCTCCTCCCTGACATCGCTGGATTTGTCCGGCTTTGACACTTCTAATGTGACGGAGATGTACAGTATGTTTTGTGGCTGCTCTTCCCTGACAGAGCTGGATTTGTCTGGCTGGGATACTTCCAATATGAAGAATATGTACAGTATGTTTTATGGCTGTTCTTCCCTGACAGAGCTGGATGTGACGGGCTTCGACACCACCAACGTGTGGAATATGAGTGGTATGTTTCAGGGCTGTTCTTCCCTGACAGAACTGGACGTAACGGGCTTCAACACCACCAACGTGACGAATATAAGCAGTATGTTTTACGGCTGCACTTCCCTGACAGAGTTGGACGTAACGGGCTTCAACACCGCCAATATGACGAATATGAGCGGTATGTTTAGTAATTGCACTTCCCTGACAGAGTTGGACGTAACGGGCTTTGACACCGCTAACGTGACAAATATGTACGGTATGTTTTATGGCTGTGCTTCCCTGACAGCGGTGGATGTATCGGGTTGGGACACTTCCAACGTGACAGATATGAGTTCTATGTTCCGTAGCTGTTATGCCCTGACTACACCAGACCTGTCTGGCTGGGATACATCCAGCGTGACAGATATGAGAAGTATGTTTTACTTCTGCTCTTCCCTGACAGCATTGGATGCATCGGGCTTTGACACCTCCAACGTGACAGACATGAGCTATATGTTTTGCTACTGCACTTCCCTGACAGAGCTGGATTTGTCTGGCTGGGATACTTCCAATATGAAGAATATGTACAGTATGTTTTATGGCTGCTCCTCTCTGATAACCTTGGATTTGTCCGGCTGGGACACCTCCAACGTGACGGATATGCGTTATATGTTTGAGGACTGCACCGCCCTGACCGACTTCGACCCCTCCTGGCTGGACACCTCCAACGCGCGCACCACAGGTATGTACACCGGCACCAGTTGGGAATAACGTTCGGTTGTTCCGTTTCCCGGCTGCTTTGCAAACAGAAGCTGATTTTTCACAAAGGAGTGAAATGACATGGAAGTTCTCATTGTCGGCACAGGAGCCATAGGCGTAGCCATGGCCGCCACCCTCCGCTCCGTGGGCTGGGGCGTTTCCCTGCTGGCCCGGGGGGCCACCAAAGACGCCATCAACGCCGAAGGGTTGCGCCGCACCGGTCTCTTTGGGGAGGCGGCGATCCCTGCGGGAGAGGCCGCGGTCAGCGACGACTACGGCGCGTTCCCGGAAAACGCCTTTGATTACATCCTCATCTCGGTCAAGACCATGGCGAACGACGCGGTCAGCGACGCGCTGTGGGAACACCGGGCCATCCTCAGGCCCCAGGGCAAGCTGGTCATCCTGCAAAACGGCTGGGGTAACGACCAGGCGTATCTCCGCCATTTCCCCCAGGAGCAGGTCTGCTGCGCCCGGGTCATCACCGGCTTCCAGCGGCAGGCCCCCAACGTCAGCAACGTCACCGTTCACACCGCGCCGGTGCTGTTGGGCAACCTCTACGGCCTGGACGTGGCCCCGCTGGAGCCGCTGGCTCAGGCCATCAACGCCGGGGGCATCCCCTGCCAGACCACGGAGGACGTGGGCGCGGCCCTGTGGGCCAAAATGCTCTACAACTGCACCCTGAACCCGCTGGGGGCGGTGCTGGGCGTTCACTACGGCGCGCTGGGGGAGGCGTCTGAGGGGGTTGCCATTATGAACGACCTGATTGACGAGATTTTCGCCGTCATGTCCGCCGCCGGGTACCGCACCTACTGGGACACGCCGGAGGACTACAAAAAGGAGTTTTACGGCAAGCTGCTGCCCGACACCTACCACCACAACTCCTCCACCCTCCAGGATATCCGCCGGAAGCGCCCCACCGAAATTGACACCCTCACCGGCAAGGTGCTGGAGCTGGCGGCGCAGTACCAGGTCAGCGTCCCTGCCAATACCATGCTGTATCGGCAGGTCAAGACTATCGAGGCGAATTATTGAAAAAGAAAAAGCCCCGGTCAGGGGCTTGACAGAAGGCCCGCCGGGGCCGTATAATAAACATAGAAACAGGCGCTGTCCGACAACGGTTTGCGCCCCTATGGATTACAGAAGTAGTCGCAAGTTGGGGAACGGGCGGCTACTTCTTTTTGTTCTGCATAAACAGGTTACAAACGCCGATAATAACCAGACAGAGAGTAAGTACTTCCATCGTAGTCATAAGGCAGACCCCCTTTCCTTTCAGAGCAGGGGCAAAGAAGCTGCCCCCGATGAGGGGAGCAAACCGCCGCCGTATATGGACAGCGCCCTGGCCCACAAGGGGCCATTGGCAGGATAGCACAGGAATCGACAAAAAGCAAGCCCTCAGAAAGGACTTGACAGAAGGCCCGCCGGGGCCGTATAATAAGCATAGAAACAGGCGCTGCCCGACAACGGTTTGCGCCCCTATGTGTTACAAAGTAACCGCTTCGGGTGGCAAAGTGAGGCGGTTACTTCTTTTTGTCTTGGATGAACAGGTTGCAAACGCCGATGATGACGAGGAGAAGCGTCAACACTTCCATCGTGCTCATGGGCAGCACCCCCTTTCTTGCGAACGGGGGCAAAGAAGCTGCCCCCGATGAGGGGAGCAAACCGCCGCCGTATATGGACAGCGCCCTGGCCCACAAGGGGCCATTGGCAGGATAGCACAGGAATCGACAAAAAGCAAGCACCCCTGGAACATCTCCGGGGGTGCTTTTTGCATGGCTAAATACAAATTTGACCGCTTTTCAAAACCGGTGGTCAGCGATTTTACTTCTTCGTAGGGTCCTTCATCTTGGTATAGACCCGCGACCCGTCCGGCCCTTCGTCCACCTGTTCCAGGTTCAGGTAATCTTCCTCATCGGTGGAGAGATGACGCCTTGCCAGCTGCCCCGTCCGCAGGGAATCGGCCAGAGAGCAGATGACCGCGAAGATGGGCACACCTACGATCATGCCCACGAAGCCGAACAGTCCGCCAAAGAGCAGGATGGCGAACAGCACCCAGAAGGAGGACAGGCCCGTGGTGTCGCCCAGAATCTTGGGCCCCAGGATGTTGCCGTCGAACTGCTGGAGGGCCAGGATGAAAATGACGAAGGTGATGCACTTCACGGGGCTGTTCAACAGCACCAGGCAGCCGCAGGGGATGGCCCCGATGAAGGGGCCGAAGAAGGGAATGATGTTGGTGACGCCGATGATAACGCTGATGAGCAGGGCGTAGGGGATGCTGAGCAGCGAGGTGCCGATGAAGCAGATGATGCCGATGACCAGAGAATCCAGCAGCTTGCCCCGGATAAACCCGCCAAAGACCTGGTGGATATAACGGAACTGGTGGACGATGTGGTTGGCGGTTTTCAGGGGGAAGAGGCCGTAGACGAACTGCTTGCAGTGGCCGATCATGCTGCTCTTGCCCACCAGCATATAGGCGGCCACGATAAAGCCCAAAATCACGTTTTTGGCCACCCGGAAAATCAGCACCAGGCCGGAGAACAGCGCGCCGAACATACTGCCCACGCCGCTGCCCACGGTGCCGGAGACGCTTTGCAGACTGGGCAGCAGGGTATCTGTCAGCCAACTGACCAGCTGGTCGGAGCCGGTGTCCAGATAACCCTGGAGCATATCGGCCATGGCCGGGTTGTCGGCAAAAAAGTCCTCCAGCCACTGGCTGATCTGGTCGATGTAGGTCTGCATGGAGTTGACGATGCCCATGCAGCTGTTGATAAAGCTGGGCACCACCAGCGCCACCAGGCCGCTGAGCAGGCACAGCACCGCCGCGATGGACAGCAGCATGGAAACCACTGTGGCGTGTTTTCTGGCCCGCACCGGTGAGAATTTGTGGAACAGGAACCATTCCTCCAGGTTCCGCACCAGCAGATTATAGAGGGGGGCCAGCAGGTAGGCGATGACGAACCCGATGATGAAGGGCATTAAGATCCCCATCAGCTGCTTGGCCAGCGCCCGGACCTCGGAGAAGTGGAACATGGCGAAGAACATCAGCAGACTGAGGCCCACCACCAGCAGGACCATCAGCGCAATGATGAAATAGTCACGGTATTTATGGTTTTTCACGAAGGATTACCGCCTTTCTGCGGGAACATGCTCGCTCTCCATTGACCGGTTGATAAAAACAGGGGTCAGACGCTCAGCTCCACGGTGGAACCGTCTAGGGCGGAAGAATATTTCTCCAGGATGGGAGCCACCTCCCCGGACAGGTACTCCGTCACCTGCTCCGGGCAGCGGCCAATGTAGCGGCTGGGCTCCAGATGGGCGGTCAGCTCCTCTTTGGTCATGCCAAACAGGGGGTCCGCCGCGATGAGGTCGATGAGGTTGTTCTCCAGCCCCAGATCCTTGACGTTGTGGCCCGCCTCCAGCGAGTGGACCCGGATGCGCTCGTGCAGCTCCTGCCGGTTGCCGCCCCGCTTCACCGCGTCCATCATGATGTTCTCCGAGGCCATGAAGGGCAGCTCCTCCAGGATATGCTTCTCGATGACCTTTTCATGCACCACCAGACCGTCGGTGATGTTCTGGCAGATGCGCAGAATGGCGTCGCAGGCCAAAAACGCCTCCGGCACGGAAAGCCGCTTGTTGGCGGAGTCGTCCAGCGTCCGCTCGAACCACTGGGTGGAGGAGGTGATGGAGGGGTTCATCACGTCGCACATGATGTACCGGGCCAGGGCGCACACCCGCTCACAGCGCATGGGATTGCGTTTGTAGGGCATGGCGGAGGAGCCGATCTGGTTCTTCTCGAAGGGCTCCTCGATCTCCTTCATGTGGGCCAGCAGCCGCAGGTCAGTGGCGAACTTGCTGGCGGAGGCGGCGATGCCCGCCAGGGTGTTGACCACAAAGGTGTCGGTCTTGCGGCTGTAGGTCTGGCCGGAGACGGGGACGCAGGCGTCAAAGCCCATCTCTTTGGCGATTTTGTCCTCTGCGGCCTTGACCTTCTCGTGGTCGCCCTCAAACAGCTCCAGGAAGGACGCCTGGGTGCCGGTGGTGCCCTTGCTGCCCAGCAGCTTCAAATCTGCGATGCGGTACTCCACTTCGTGGAGGTCCATGACCAGCTCGTTGAGCCAGAGGGTGGCCCGCTTGCCCACGGTGGTCAGCTGGGCCGCCTGGAAGTGGGTGTAGCCCAGGGTGGGCAGGGCCTTGTACTGGTCGGCGAACTTGGCGAGATTGTTGATGACCCGTACCAGCTCGTCCCGGATGAGGGTCAGGGCCTCCTTCATCAAAATGATGTCGGTGTTGTCCCCCACATAGCAGGAGGTGGCCCCCAGGTGGATGATGGGCATGGCCTTGGGGCACTGGTCGCCGTAGGCGTGGATGTGAGCCATGACGTCGTGGCGCAGCTGCTTTTCGTAAGCGGCGGCGGCCTCATAGTCAATGCACTCCGGCCCGGCGTGGGCCTCCAGCTCGTCCACCTGTTCCTGGGTCACGGGCAGGCCCAGCTCCATCTCCGCCCTTGCCAGAGCCACCCAAAGGCGGCGCCAGGTGGAGAACTTTTTGTCCGGGGAAAAGATATACTGCATCTCCCGGCTGGCATAGCGGGAGGAAAGGGGGCTTTCGTAGTTGTTTTTCATGGGAGAACCATCCTTTGTTTTGTGTTGTCGTCCTTATTATAACACCGCTGAACCGGTTTGAAAACCGCTTTCCCGCTGGCAGGCGCGTCATTTTACGATTTCGTCATAAATAAACACAAAAGAGAGCCAGACGCACCGGCTCTCTTTCCTTTTTGTGAGAGCAACTGTCCCACAGACATTTTTAATTGAACTTATACACCTTCTGGGCCAACTTGTACAGGTTGACCGACAGCTTGCGCCCCTGGTAGCCGGGCAGGTTGGACACGGCGGAGAGACTGCGGTACTTGAGCTTGTGGTAGAGGTGTTCGTCTTTGGCTTTCAGGTAGGCCCACAGCTCGTTTTTGGCCTCCAGGTTCTCCGGTGTGCCGGAGAGAATGAGGAAGATGGAGGAGATGAGCATCATCATGGACAGATATCGGGTCATGTACCGGTAAAGGTCCGGCTCGGCCGCTTTCACTTCCGCCAGGTCCACCGCGTCGATCATGATTTTGGTGATGCGCACCTGCTGGTCCACCCGCTTGATCATGACGGACTCGTTGACGCTCTGGTCGCTGCGGCCGATGAAGTAGCGGTACAGGTCCTCGTCCATGTAGTAGAGGGTCTTGACCCTGGGCAGCGGCTGGTAGACGAAGATGTTGTCCACATAGAAGGTGTGTTTGGGCAGCACCATGCCGCAGTCCCGCAGCAGCTGGGTGCGGTAGATGGCGGAGTGCATCAGCAGGTACTTGGAGGGGCTCCAGTGGCCCATGTCCTTCCAGCCAAAAACCTCCCCCACGGGGAAGACGTGGTTGTAACGGACGATGTTCTCCGTGCCGTCCTCTACGTGCTCATAGACATAGTTGCACACCAGCAGGTCCACCGGCTCAGGCATGGCGGCGAACTCCCGCAGCTTGGCCATGACCCGGCTCAGAGAGTCGGTGTTCAGCCAGTCGTCGGAGTCCACCACCTTATAATAGAGGCCGGCGGCGTTGCGGATGCCCTGGTTGACGCCCTCGCCGTGGCCCCCATTGGGCTGATGGATGACCCGGACGATGTCGGGGTAGTCGGCGGCGAACCGGTCGGCGATGGCGCCGGTGTCGTCCACGGAACCGTCGTCGATGAGGATGATCTCCGCCTCGTCTCCGGCGGCCAGCAGAGTCTCGATGCAGTGGGACATATACGCTGCGGAGTTGTAACACGGCACAGCAAAGGTAATCAGTTTCACAAAGGACAGCTCCTGTTTCTGGTTTTGTGGGGGTTGATCCTTTTGTTCAGCCTTTTAGTAATTCCGGCGGGAAACCCCTCCACCATGCTTCGCATGGTCCCCCTCCCCTTTCAGGGGCGG
>JAJQAS010000081.1:0-6191 GCA_021203685.1 Clostridiales bacterium
CCTCCCGGATGCCCTGGATGATGACCTGCCGGGCGGTCTGGGCGGCGATGCGGCCGAAATTCTTGGTTTTCAGCTCCTTGCTGACCACGTCGCCGATCTGGGCGTTGGGGAGGCTCTTGCGCACCTCCTCCAGGGAGATCTCGGTGTCGGGGTTGTCGACCTCCTCCACTACTTCCCGCTTGATGATCATGCGGATGGAGTTTTTCTCCTGGTCCGCCAGCACCACCAGGTTGTCCCCGATGCCCTCATGGTCCCGCTTGTAGGCGGTGACCAGAGCCTGGGTGATTTTTTCCAGCATATAGTCCTTGGAGATGCCCCGCTCCTGCTCCAGCAGGTCCAGGGCCAGGAAGAAGTCCTTTGCATCCTCTTCGGGGGTAGGACCCTTCTTTTTGGTTACTCTTCTAGCCATGTCACAGCTTCACTCCTTTATCGTTGGGCGGGACGGGGTGTGCCCCGCCGTTTTTTCATTAAAAGTCGATGTGCAGCCGCACCCGCGCGATCTCCTTCTTCCCGAAGGACTGCTCCGCGCCTGTCGGGTCGGTGACGGTCACAGCGCCGTCCTCGTACCCGGTCAGCGTCCCCTGGAACTCCTTCTTGCCGTCCCGGGGGCGGTAGAGCTTCACGTCCACCTGCTGACCCATGCACTGGGCAAAGTGGGCGGGCTTTTTCAGCGCCCGGTCGGCCCCGGCGCTGCCCACCTCCAACACATAGCTGCCCTCGATGGGGTCGGCCTCATCCAGCAGGTCGCTGAGGGGGCGGCTGACCGCCTCGCACTGGTCGATGGAGACCCCCTCCGGGCAGTCGATAAACACCCGCAGGTACCAGGTCCCGGCCTCCCGGACGTATTCCACGTCCCAGAGGGTACAGCCCGCCTGCTCTACCAGGGGCAGGGCCAGCTCTGCGGTCAGTTCCGTTACTTTTTTCATCTGTTACACCACGCTTTCTCCCCCGGACGCAAAACGCGCCGGGAACGCAAAAAAGCTCAAAGAAAAGAGCGGGGCAGGCCCCACTCTTATGGTTGATACGTTCTTACTGTGTTATCATAGCGCGTCACGGCGGGAAAAGCAAGGGCTTTTCCGCGCCGGAAACAAATTTTCTGGGTCACGAACACAAATCTTCGAGGAGGGACGCCAGCTCCTGGTCGGACTGGGCGGCGATACCCTCCTCCAGCAGGGCGCGGTCCTCCTTCGGCAGCGTGGCTGCCAGCACCCCCGTGTGGGTCAGCAGGCTGCCGCTGCGGAACACGCAGATCTCCCCGTCCACGCTGCGCAGCTCGTAGAGGGGCACTGTTTCGGCGTCAGGGGCGGTGTCGGTTTCGGTGACAAGGGCGGTCTCCGCCGCCGCCTCCACGGCCTGGGGCCAGGGAGAGGACAGGGCGGCGCAGGACAGGGCCAGCGCCAGGCAAAAGGCGGTCATCAGCAGGGCAAAGCGCAGTTTGGGCATAGAATCAGCTTCCTTCCGGGCGTAAACAAAGGTGAGTGGTTTAGTATGCGCCACTTTTCTGCCTTTTAATCACCGGAAAGGGAAATAGCTGTTAGCTATTAGCCGTTAGCTGTTAGCCAGGCACTGCCAATCTAAAACGAACAGCCACAAAGGAAGCTGAGCGCGAAACCAGCCATTTGTAAAGTCATGCAAACGGTAAGCATAGTACGCAATGCCGGTACTACCAAGCTAATAGCTAGAAGCTAACAGCTAATAGCTGGCGCAGCCATACTCAATACCCGACGTTCTCCTTGACGCTGGCCCCCACGAACCGCACAGCCGCCGCCGCAAGGACCATGGTGGGGTCGATGCTGGGCCTGTCGATATGGAACAGGTCGAAGGCCACAGGCAGTTCGGTGCAGCCCAAAATCAGCGTCTCGGCTCCCTGGTCCAGCAGCTCGTCCATGGCGGCGTAAAACCCCGTCAGGTCGATGGAGAGGTTGCCCGCTTTGACGCCCTTGTAGATCACATCCATCACCGCCTGCTGCCGCTCCGGGGAGGGCATACACATCTCGACGCCTTCGGCGTCGAAGGCGGTCTTGTAGACCCCGGAACGGCAGGTGCCGTCGGTGGCCAGCAGGCCCACTTTCGTCAGGCCCTGCGCTTTGACGGTTTTGGCGGTCTCCCGGATCATGTGGAGCATGGGGATGTCGATGAAGGGGGCAATGCGGTCGTAGAAATAGTGGGCGGTGTTGCAGGGCATGATGAGCACGTCCGCGCCCATGCCCTGGAGCCGCACCGCGCTCTTGACCATCTCCGGCACGGGGTCCTTCCCGCCCTCCAGGATGGCCCTGGTGCGGTCGGCGATTTCGGTATTGCTGTCGATGCACACCCGGACGTGCTCCTGGTCGCAGGCCGCGTCGGTGATGTCAACGATTTTGTGGAACAGGTCGCAGGTGGCCAGCGGCCCCATGCCGCCCAGGATGCCTATGGTCTTTTTCATGGTTGGAACGCCTCGCAATCTTAAAATATGATTTATTTTACCACATTGACCGCCGGAGTGTCAACACAGCGCGCGCGCCGCAGGGCGGCAAACGCGTCCTGCCTTCCCTTCAGCCGCAAAACGACAAAACGCGGCCACATTGCAGCCTGCAAGGAGGGGCTGTAATGTGGCCTTGTTGTGTTCGAGGTTTGAACCTGTGGGATTCTGCCTTAATTCGCGGCTTTCCGCTCGGCGATCTCTTTGATGTACTGCGGGTTCTTCTTTTCCACGTCCAGGAACCAGGTGTTGATGATCAGGACGATGGCCACCAGCAGCGGACCATATTTGAAGAAGCCGTTAATACCGCTCACCACGGCGGCACTCTGGGCGGCGGCAGCGCCGTCATAGCCCAGCGCGGCGATGAAGAAGCTGAACAGGGCCGTCAGCGCGCCCTGGCCCACCTTGGCGCCCACGGAACTGGCGGAGAAGAGGACAGACTGCACGCGGGTACCGGTCTTCCACTCGCCGTAGTCGATGGTGTCGCCGATGAGAGCGCCCGCCATGCCCATGGCGAAGCCCATGCCGACGCCGCGCAGCAGCGCAGTGGCGAAGAGGATCATGGTGGTCGCCGGCGCGAAGATGAAGACCAGCTGGGCCACCAGCATACAGAAGGAGCCAAAGAGGACCATCTGCTGCTTGGTGAACTGTTTCAGCAGGAAGGGACTGACGACGCAGAGGGCCACGCCGGGCAGGTTGGAGCAGGCGATGAAGGTACCCAGCAGAGCGGTGTTGCCCAGGACCACGTTCAGGTAATAGATGGAGATGGACAGGTTGAAAATCAGGATGCAGTTGGCGCCCAGGTTGACCACGAAGGCCATCCACCAGTACTTGTTGACCACGGCGCATTTGATGCCGACCAGAAGATTCTCAGGCGGAGCATCGTTTTCCACACGCTCCGAGACGAAGAACACGTTCAGCACCATGAAGAACAACCCGACACCGCCGAAGACCAGAATCGCCTTGATCCACGCCAACTGAGAGGACTGGCCGCCCATGATCTCCACCAGGGGGAGCATGACGCTGGCCATAACGGTCTGGGTCAGAGAGGCAAAGAACATCTTGAAGATCAGCATCTGGGACCGTTCCTCCGAGTCATTGGTGACATAGGAGGCCAGAGAGCCGTGGGCCATGCTGACATAGGTGTACAGAACGGAGTTAAACAGGTTGTAGGTGACGAAAATGTAGGCGATGCGCACCGCCACGGTGGAGTCGGGAACGGTAAACACCAGGACCACGGAGACGATCATGGGCAGCGACCATTTCAGCAGGACGGGGATACAGTGGCCCCGTTTGCTCTTGTGGGTGTCGATGATCTGGCCGGCAATCAGGTCGGAGATGCCGTCAAAGCACTTGGACACCATGATCACTGCGCCCACAAGGGCCGCGTTCATGAAGATAACATCGGTATAAAAGTACAGCACGTAGGTGCTGAACAGGGTGTACATGGCGTTCAGGCCAACGTCGCCGCTGCCATAGATGACTTTTTCGGCTAAGCCCAGTTTCTTTGTGTTGGTTGGCATGAAAGGGTTCCTCCTTTGGGGTTTTGCGATTTTTCCTTATGTCATTGCAGGCAGCGGCGGATGAAGCTGTCCACAATGTCCAAAATGTTGTCCGTCCAGAACTCCGGCCCGCCGTGGTCCGCGCCCCGAAGCAGGTACATGGTCACGTCTTTTCCGCACTTTTTCATCTGCCGGTAGAGCACAACGCTCCCCTCGCAGTTTACCGTGCGGTCCTTGGTGCCGTGGAGGATCAGCGTGGGCGGCGCCACCGTGTCCTCTGTGATGTTGCACTCCACGGAGAGCTTCCGCTTCAGGTCCGGGCGGTCCCGCATGTCCACGCCGCCCATGACCAGCCCTTCGGGGCTGTCCGGCGCACAGTGATTGGCGGTGATGGGGTTGGAGTCATCGGCCATCACGCTGGTGCTTCCGTAGTAGTTGACGATGGCCTTCACCTCCGCGGTGACGCCGGGATAGAGGTTCTCCTGCTCGTCATCGTGGATGATACCGGCAAACATGGCCGTGTGACCGCCGGAGGAATCGCCGGAAATAACCATCTTCTCCGGGTCGATGTGGTACAGCGCGGCGTTTTTCCGCAGGAAGCGGACAGCGTTGCGGGCATCCATGATCTGCGCCGGGAAGGCGGCGATGCCGGAGTGGCGATACTCCACGATGGCGACCACATATCCACGGGCAGCCAGCCTGGAGGCCCTGGGAAGCTGCGCGTATACGTCCTGGGGAAGCCACGCAGAACCCTGCACGAACACCACACAGGGACAGACCATCTCCGGGTCGTTCCGGGTGCCGGGCAGCAGGATCTGCAGGTGGAGCTTGACTCCTCCGATCTCGGCGTATTCCACATCGTGGAGATAGGTGACGCTCATCTCGTCCCCTGTGGTGGGGAGGACGCAGACGCCTTCCACGGGTTCTGTGAACTCAGGCAGTTCCTCGTAGGTCCAGTCCTTCAGTTCCATAAGTGTTTTCTCCTTTCTTGCTTGGTGATGGTATAATTGTAAACGAAGCGAAGGAAATACGATAGTCGTTTTGTTGAAAAAAGATGTGGATTTTATTCTTTTTCAGGGTGGTCGCAGATTTCTTTTAAAAAAGAGGCAACAAATCAAAATAAACGCCGCAACAATTCATGATTTCTTTGCTATTTGACGTGTTATAATGCAAAAAACGACCTGCGATCCCACAATATTGGGGAACGGCAGTCATTCACAGGCGTTTGACTGTCCCAGCCGGAAGGGAGAAGGACATGGAAGAAATTCGGTTTGAGCTGGACTGCAACACATCCGTTCCACATTTTCACCGGGAGCTGGAGATTTTATATGTGCTCTCCGGGCAGATCGCCGTGACCGGGTCCGCGTACAATTTTGTGCTGGAAACGGAGGATTTTATCGTTCTGAATCCCTGTGAGCACCACGAGATGTATGCCAGGGGTAACTGCCATTGCATTTCCTGCTACATCGCCCCGGAGGTGATTGGGCAGGCGGAGCTGGGTGTGGTCTCCTGCTGCACCAGGGCGGAGGCGGAGAAAAACGAATACTATGCGCTGCTGCGGTCAAACCTTGCGCTGCTGTTTGAGTATTACCAAACCTCGGACGGCTCCCGGAAGCTCCATATCCTCAGCCAGATGTACCAGCTTCTGGCGATTTTGAAAACCCAGTTCGAGCGGCGAACGGTCACGCCCGGGGCGCTGCACAAAGACGCCGACAGGATGCAGGAGATCCTCACCTATTTGGGGCAGCATTTTTCGGAGAACCTCACCATGCAGGAAGTGGCAGATCACGTTTACCTCTCCAAAAGCCACCTCTCCAGGGAGTTCCAGCGACAGATGGGGGTCTCCTTTTCCGACTACCTGCGGAAGCTTCGCCTGGAAAAAGCGGCTCGCCTTTTGGTCCACAGCGACAAGACCGTCACCGACATCGCCCTGTCCTGCGGATTTGCCAGCTCCAGCACCTTTATCTTGAACTTCCGGGACGAATACCGGGAAACACCGGGCGCCTACCGCAAAAAAGCGGCAGGGGACTCTTCTGCCAACGACACCCTGGGGCTCTCCCCCGCACGCCCTGCTCCCCTGCTCTCCTATATGAGCCTGCTGAAATATGCGTCCCGGGAAAAGGCGGTGCGCCCGCTGGACAAGCGGCAGCGCAAGCCCATTCTCGTCCAGAGCAGCCTCCGGGAGGACAGGGGGCCGCTCTCCCTCTGTCACCAGGATACAACCAGCA
>JAJQAS010000081.1:6201-7929 GCA_021203685.1 Clostridiales bacterium
GGTCTATACCGCCCTGAAGCGGGCTGTGCGGGAGGTGGGGTTCCGCTATGTGAGCTTTCTGGGCGTGATGGATGACTCGATGGACATTTACCACGAGGCCGCAGACGGAACGCCCTGGCTCAGCTTTACCTATTTGGACATCCTGCTCGATGGGATCCTGGACCTGGGGGCCAAGCCCTCCTTTGTGTTCAGCTATACGCCCTCTCTGCTGGTGGAGCATCCACAGAACATTTTTGGAGTCTCCTGCATCAACATCCCCACCACAGAGGCGAATCTGGATAAATGGGAGTTTCTAGTGCAAACCCTCGTCGATCACTGTCTGGAGCGTTATGGCAGCGAGGAACTGCGAACGTGGCGTTTTATGCCCCCGCCTGCGGTATTTCTTCATTACGGCGTTTTTTCAGTTGAGGATTACCTGGAGTATTACCGGCGCACCTGCCGCAGTATACGGAAAATACTGCCAGAGGCACAAATCCATGGATTCTGCCTGGATACGGGCTTTATCGCGCTGGACGGCCCTGCCGTCTTTCGGCAGATGCTGGACTACTGCCAACGCAATGACTGCCTGCCGGATGCGTTTTCCTTCCAGTGCTTCAGCTGCGATTATTCCCGGATGACCAGGACGGAGACGGAAAAGCGCATCTCCTTCAAGGCGGACAAGGGGCTGGGAGAACCGGCCCAGGTCAGCCAAAACCCCCATGTGCTCCGGGACGAGATCCGCTATTGCAGAGAGATTTTGGAAGATTGCGGACTGGGACATCTCCCCATCTATCTGGACTCGTGGAACTCCACCATCTGGCAAAACGACCTCAGCAGCGACACCTGTTACAAATCGGCCTTTTTGGTCAAGAATCTGTTGGAAAACTGCGGAGACCTGGCAGGCATCGCCTATTCCCACCTGACCGACAATTCGGAGCGCATGATCACCAATTCCAGCCTTTTTCACGGAGGATATGGCCTTTTCACTCACAACGGCATTCCAAAGGCCGGCTACTTTGCGTTTCATTTTCTGACGATGCTGGAGAAAAGAGCGCAGGTCATCGTGGCCCAGGGCGAGGGGTATCTGGTCACGCGCTCCGCCAACCGGAAGCAGATCCAGGTCCTTCTCTACCATTACTGCCACTACGACCGCCAAAACCACATCTCCCACATCCTGTCCCGGGAGGAACAGTGCTCGGTGGACCGGTATTACTGCTTCGAGCAGAAGGGCGTCCAGGGGTTCCACCTGTACCTCCAGGATGTCCCCCAGGGATTTTACGAAAAATACAGCTACTCCATTACCCGGGATCAGGGGAGCAGCTACGATTACTGGATGCGGATCGGTGCGCCGGACCTGAAAGGCCGCAGGCAGATCGAGCACCTTGACGCCCGCTCCGGCTATGGCGTTCACTATGAGATGCTTCATGTCACAGACGCGGGACAACTGACCCTGTCCACAACGCTGGACGAGCACGAGGTTTGCCTTATTTTTCTCGAGCACAAATGATAGATGGACGTGTTCCACTGTTCTGACCGGCGGATTTTGGTGGAGGTAGCGAGTTCACCCCTGCCAAACGCAAAGAAAAGGGACTTACCGTAGTAAATCCCTTTTACGTGGAGCGGAAGACGAGGCTCGAACTCGCTTCCTTGCCCCGGAAAAGCCTTGCGGCTTTTACGGGTACCCGGTACCTCTAATTGCAAAAATCCGCCTGACCGGCGGATTTTGGGTGGAGGTATCGAGTTCGATCA
>JAJQAS010000080.1 GCA_021203685.1 Clostridiales bacterium
ATCATCGTGCTGGGCCTGCTGGCCTTCTGCTTCGCCACCTGCGGCGGCCTGCTGGTGGGTCAGATCATGTGCACCCTCACCGGCGGCAAGATCAACCCCATCATCGGCTCCGCCGGCGTCTCCGCCGTGCCGATGGCGGCCCGTGTCGCTCAGGTCCAGGGCCAGAAGGACAACCCCTCCAACTTCCTGCTGATGCACGCCATGGGCCCCAACGTGTCCGGCGTCATCGGTTCCGCCGTGGCCGCCGGCTTCCTGCTGGCTGTGTTCGGCTGATTACCGCATAGACAAAAATTTGGGACTGTGCCGCTTGGCACAGTCCCGTTTTTTGCAACGCGCACAGGGAAAATCCTTATTTGAGGCTCGTCGGCCCAAAGCCGTAAGGCAACAGCTCTTTCAGCGGCAGGGAGACGTACTGGTGGTCGCCTCTGGCGATGAGCACCTCCAGCTCCGGCGCGAACTCATAGAGCATCTGGCGGCAGGAGCCGCAGGGCCAGCAGTAATCTGCGCTGTTGCCCGCGATGGCCAGTTTGACGAAGCCGTCCCGGCGGCCCTCGCTGATGGCCTTGACCAGGGCGGTGCGCTCGGCGCAGAAAGAGGAGCCAAAGGCGGCGTTTTCCACGTTGCAGCCGGTGAAAACGCTGCCGTCCTCACAGAGCAGCACCGCGCCCACCGGGAAGTGGGAATAGGGGCAATAGGCGCGGGGGAGCATGGAAAAGGCCAGCTCCACCAGTGCGCTGTCAGTCATATGAATCACCGTCTTTCTAATTTCTGATTTGAGATATATAAACCGCAAAAGGGTAACTTTCAGTATACCATAGCCACGGGCGGTTTTCCAGCTTTTTTTGAGGGGATTTGTGTTCTGCGGGGAAATAGAGCAGCCCGTAAAAATAGCCAAAAACGCGACCACGCTTTTGTCACAAAAGTAGAATATGCAAAAGGGGGTTGCTTTTTTTGGGGGAACGTGCTATACTTGCAGTAAGGAATTTGAGAAATCGTTTGCCAGAAGTGGTCATCCACTTCCAATCAAATAACCAGCCTGGAGTACTGAGCAAGGGATCATAGGCCCGAAAGGGTCGTTATTTCCCTTGTCTTTTTTTATGATTTTTGAGGTGTTACTATGGAGCAGCACTTTTACGATGCCGTGATGGCCAACCCCATCATCGCGGCAGTGAAGGACGACCGGGGGCTGCAAAACTGCCTGCGCCGGAAGGAGATTCGGGTGGTGTTCATCCTCTACGGCGACATTTGCAGCATCCCCCACATCGTCGCCGCCGTGCAGAACGCCGGGAAAATTGCCCTGGTCCACGCCGACCTGATTTACGGCCTCTCCCCCAAGGAGATCGCCGTGGACTTCCTTCAGCAGAGTGCGGGGGTGGACGGCATCATCTCCACCCACCAGAAGCTGATCCTGCGGGCAAGGGAGCTGCGGCTTTATACCGTGCTGCGCATCTTCATTCTGGATTCCATGTCCCTGAAAGAAGCGGGCAACATGAGCAGCGTGGGGCCGGACTTTTTGGAAATTTTGCCCGGCGTTATGCCCGATATCATCCGCCGTCTCCACGCCGCCACCAAGATCCCCCTGCTGGCAGGTGGGCTGATCGACAGCAAAAAGGACGCCATCAGCGCCCTGGACGCCGGGGCCACCGCCGGCGCCACCCCCCCCGAGGCGGTGTCGGAAATGCAGGTCAATTTGCAATTAGCAATGCTGTTGTTGATAAACGGAAAACCATAGAATCCAAAGGAGGAACCACACATGGCAAAATACATCATGGCACTGGACTCTGGCACCACGTCCAACCGCTGCATCCTGTTCAACGAGGAGGGCGAGATGGTCAGCGTGGCCCAGAAGGAGTTTACCCAGTACTTCCCCCAGCCCGGCTGGGTGGAGCACGACGCGATGGAGATCTGGCTGACCCAGTATGCCGTGGCGTCCGAGGCCCTGACCAAGGCGGGGGCCACCGCCGCCGACATCGCCGCCATCGGTATCACCAACCAGCGGGAGACCACCATCCTCTGGGACAAGGTCACCGGTGAGCCTATTTGCAACGCCATCGTCTGGCAGGACCGTCGCACCGCCGAATACTGCGACACGCTGGTAGAAAAGGGCCTGACCGACGAGTACCGGGCCAAGACCGGCCTCATCATCGACCCCTACTTCTCCGCCACGAAGATCCGCTGGATGCTGGAGAACGTCCCCGGCGCACGGGCAAAGGCCGAGGCCGGACAGTTGCTGTTCGGTACGGTGGAGACCTGGCTGATCTGGAAGCTCACTGGCGGCAAGGTTCACGTCACCGACTACTCCAACGCCGCCCGCACCATGCTCTTCAACATCATCGACCTGAAATGGGACGAGGACATTATGGCGGAGCTGGGCATCCCTGCCTGCATCCTGCCGGAGGCAAAGCCCTCCAGCTGCGTCTACGGCCAGACCACCGCCGACCTGTTCGGGGAATCCATCCCCATCGCCGCCGCCGCAGGCGACCAGCAGGCCGCCCTGTTCGGCCAGACCTGTTTCAACCCCGGCGAGGCCAAGAATACCTACGGCACCGGCTGCTTCCTGCTGATGAACACCGGCGAAAAACCCGTGTTCTCCAAAAACGGCCTGGTGACCACCATCGCCTGGGGGCTGGACGGCAAGGTGCAGTACGCCCTGGAGGGTTCCATCTTCGTGGCCGGTTCCGCCATCCAGTGGCTCCGGGACCAGCTGAAGGTGGTGGACTCCGCTGCCGACTCGGAGTACTTCGCCAAAAAGGTGCCGGACACCAACGGCTGCTACGTTGTCCCCGCCTTCACCGGCCTGGGCGCACCCTACTGGGACCCCTACGCACGGGGGAGCATCGTGGGCCTGACCCGGGGTACCAACCGCTATCACATCATCCGCGCCACGCTGGAGTCGCTGGCTTACCAGACCTATGACGTGCTCAAGGCCATGGAGGAGGACTCCGGCATCAAGCTGGCCGCCCTGCGGGTGGACGGCGGCGCTTCCGCCAACGACCTGCTGATGCAGATCCAGGCCGACATCATCCAGGCACCCGTCAACCGCCCCGCCTGTGTGGAGACCACCGCGCTGGGCGCGGCCTATCTGGCCGGGCTGGCCGTAGGCTACTGGGGCAGCAAGGAAGAAGTGACCATGAACTGGACCATCGACCAGGTCTTTGGCCCCAAAATCAAGCCCGCGGAGCGGGACAAGCGGGTGCTGGGCTGGCGGCGCGCCGTGGGGACCACCTTCGGCTGGGCCAAGGAGTGAGCGGCGTTCTTCGCTACGCAGAAGCATCACCGAATACCTGTAAGGGCAGCCCTCGGCCGCCCGCAGGAACCACCAGCGTACCCAGGGCGGCGGCAGGGAGGGGCGAACCCCCGGAAGTGCCGCTTGACGGCAGCACCGCCCTTACGAGAATGAGAGAAAACCGCGCAAACAGGAATACAAGAGGGAGTGTATTGACCGTGTACGACGTAATCATCATTGGCGCAGGGGTCACCGGCTGCGCCGTGGCCCGGTACCTTTCCCGCTACCGGGTGAACGCCTGTGTCATTGAGCGGGAGGAGGACGTGTGCTGCGGCACCTCCAAGGCCAACAGTGCCATCATCCACGCCGGGTTCGACGCCGCCGCCGGGAGCCGGAAGGCCGCGCTCAACGTCCGGGGCAGCGTGATGATGCCCGCCCTGGCGGAGGAGCTGGACGTACCCTTCCGCCGCAATGGCAGCCTGGTGGTCTGCATGAAGGAGGAGGACCGCCCCCGGCTCCAGGCCCTGTACGAAAACGGCCTGAAAAACGGGGTCGAGGGGCTGGAGATTCTGGACGCCGGGCAGCTCCGGGAGAAGGAACCCAACATCAACCCCAACGCGGTGGCCGCCCTGTGGGCGCCCACCGGCGGCATCGTCTGCCCCTTTCTGCTGACCATCGCCCTGGCGGAAAACGCCAACACCAACGGCGTGGAGTTCAAGCTGAACACCGAGGTCAAGGCCATCTCCCCCCGGAAGGACGGGGGCTGGGCGGTGCAGACCGACAAGGGCGTGTTCGACGCCCGGTGCGTCGTCAACGCCGCCGGGGTCTACGCCGACGTGTACCACAACATGGTCAGCGGCGAAAAACTCCACATCACCCCCCGCCGGGGGGACTACTGCCTGCTGGACCGCTCCACCGGCGGCTTCGTGACCCACACCATCTTCCAGCTGCCCGGCGCGCTGGGCAAGGGCGTGTTGGTCAGCCCCACCGTCCACGGCAATACCATCGTCGGCCCCACCGCCTTCGACATCGAGGACCGGGAGGGCATCAACACCACCGCCGAGGGCATTGCCGCCCTGACCGCCAAGGCCGGGACTACCGTCCCCGGTCTGCCCATCCGCCAGGTCATCACCAGCTTCGCGGGCCTCCGCGCCCACGAGGACGGGGACGAGTTCATCGTGGGCGAGGTGGCCGACGCCCCCGGCTTCATCGACTGCGCGGGTATCGAGTCCCCCGGCCTGTCCTCCGCCCCCGCCATCGGCCTGGAAGTGGCCGACCTGCTGCGGGACAAGCTGGACTTGCAGGAAAATCCCGACTACAACGGCCAGCGCAGGGGCATTCTGAACCCCAGGACCCTCTCCAGGGAGGAGCGCACCGCCCTCATCAAAGAGCAGCCCGCCTACGGCCAAATTATCTGCCGCTGCGAGAGCGTCAGCGAGGGGGAGATTTTGGACGCCATCCACCGCCCCCTGGGTGCCAAGAGCCTGGACGGGGTCAAGCGCCGCACCCGGGCCGGGATGGGCCGGTGTCAGTCGGGCTTTTGCAGCCCCCGGGTGATGGAGATTCTGGCAAGGGAGCTGGGCATCAGCCAGAGCGACATCACCAAATGCGGCGGGGCCTCCCGGCTCATCGTCGGCACGGCGAAAGACCGGATTTGAGGAGGGAACGCCATGAAAACCTATGATATCGTTATCGTTGGCGGCGGCCCCGCCGGTCTGGCTGCGGCCAGCGCGGCCTATGACGCCGGAGCCAGAAGCATCCTCATTCTGGAGCGGGACAAAGAGCTGGGCGGCATCCTGAACCAGTGCATCCACAACGGCTTCGGCCTGCACACCTTCCAGGAGGAGCTGACCGGGCCAGAGTACGCCCACCGCTTCGCGGAGAAAATTTACCAAAAGCAAATCGAGTACAAGCTCTCCACCATGGTCATGGACATCTCCCCGGAGAAGGTTGTCACCGCCATGAACCGGGAGGACGGCCTGTTCGACATCCAGGCCAAAGCCATCGTGCTGGCCATGGGCTGCCGGGAGCGCAGCCGGGGCGCGCTGAACATCCCCGGCTATCGCCCTGCGGGTATCTACTCCGCCGGTACCGCCCAGCGGCTGGTGAACATCGAGGGCTTTCTGCCCGGACGGGAAGTGGTGATTTTGGGCAGCGGCGACATCGGCCTCATCATGGCCCGCCGCATGACCCTGGAGGGCGCGAAAGTTAAGGTCGTGGCCGAGCTGATGCCCTACTCCGGCGGGTTGAAGCGGAACATCGTCCAGTGCCTCAACGACTTCGACATCCCCTTGAAGCTGAGCCACACCGTAGTGGACATTGAGGGGAAGGAGCGGGTCACCGGCGTCACCATTGCCCAGGTGGACAGCCGCAACAAGCCCATCCCCGGCACCGAGGAGCATTACGACTGCGACACCCTGCTGCTCTCCTGCGGCCTCATCCCCGAAAACGAGCTGTCCCGGGACATGGGCGTGGAGCTGAACCGGGTCACCAACGGCCCCACCGTCAACGAGAGTTTGGAAACCTCCATCCCCGGCGTCTTTGCCGCAGGCAACGTGCTCCACGTTCACGACCTGGTGGACTTCGTCTCCGAGGAGGCCGCCGCCGCAGGCCGCAGCGCCGCCGCTTATGTAGCGGGAGGCTGTACGGATGGAGAACGGCACGACATCCCCGTGGCCGTGGAGGGCGGCCCCCGTTACACCGTCCCCTGCACCATCGACCCGGCCAGGGCCGGGGACGAGCTGGTGGTGCGGTTCCGGGTGGGCGGCGTGATGAAGAACCGCTTCGTCAACGTCTATCTGGACGGCGACCGAGTGGTTCACCGCAGGCGGCCCGTCATGGCCCCCGGCGAGATGGAGGAAGTCAGGCTGAAACGGGCCATGTTCGAGGCCCATCCCGATTTGAGCAGCATCTGCATCAAGGTAGAGGAGGTGTGACCGATGGAAGTCAGAAATTTAACCTGCATTGGCTGCCCGATGGGCTGCCCGCTGGAAGTGACGATGGAAAACGGCGCGGTGGTCTCCGTCACCGGCAACACCTGCCCCCGTGGCGCGGCTTACGCCCGAAAAGAGGTCACTGACCCCACCCGCATCGTCACCAGCACCGTCCGGGTGGTGGGCAGCGCCACCGGCGCGGTGACCGTCTCCTGCAAAACCGCCAGCGACATCCCCAAGGGCAAAATCTTCGCCTGCGTGAAGGACATCGCCGGGGTGGCGGTGGAGGCCCCCGTCCACATCGGCGACGTGGTCAAGGCCGACGTGGCCGGTACCGGCGTGGATATGATCGCCACCAAAGAAGTCATGTAGATCCGGTTTTCAGCCCCCGACGGCAGGAGTGCCGTTGGGGGCTTTTGCACCCCCAATCGCCCATAAACCCGCCCTTTTACGGGCGATTTGCCCCGTTTCCGCCTCCCCGCCTCTGGTTTTCCGCTGGAACAGGGAATAATTTTGTCAAGTTTGTATATTATGTTATTTTTGTCTGGACAAAAGGCCAGGTCTTTTGTATAATATACTCCAGTGAATGTCACTTGCAATTCATATCAATGTTTTTCGGAGGTGCCTTTTTTATGTCCTTTATGGAAACGTATGAAAAATGGCTGAACAGCCCCGCCCTCTCCCCGGAGGAAAAGGCCGAGCTGGAGGCCATCAAGGATGACCCCAAAGAGATCGAGTCCCGCTTCTTTGGCCCGCTGGAGTTCGGCACGGCCGGCCTGCGCGGCACCATGTGCGTGGGCCTGCACCAGATGAACCGCCACGTGGTCGGCCACGCCACCCAGGCTTTCGCCGAGGTGGTCAAGGCGGAAGGCCCCGAAGCCTGCGAAAAGGGCGTGGCCATCTCCTGCGACTGCCGCAACCACTCCCAGGAGTTCGCCGAGGAGGCCGCCGCCGTGCTGGCCGCCAACGGCATCAAGGTCAAGCTCTTTGACGAGCTGCGCCCCACCCCGGAGCTGTCCTTCTCCGTCCGGGAATACGGCTGCCAGGCGGGCATCAACATCACCGCCTCCCACAACCCCAAGGAATACAACGGCTATAAGGTCTACTGGAGCGACGGCGCCCAGCTGCCTCCCGGCCCCGCCGATGTGGTGGCCGCCAAGATGAAGGAGCTGGATGTCTTTGCCGACGTGAAGATCATGGACCTGGACGAGGCCAAAGCCCAGGGCATGGTCACCATCATCGGTGCGGAGACCGATGAGAAGTTCCTGGCCAACGTCATGGGCCAGGTCATCGACAAGGAGTCCGTCGCCAAGGTGGCCGACACCTTCGGCATCGTCTACACCCCCTTCCACGGCACCGGCCACAAGCTCATCCCCGAAGCGCTCAAGCGCCTGGGCATGAAGAAGGTCTACTGTGTGCCGGAGCAGATGGTCATCGACGGCGACTTCCCCACCGTGGCCTCCCCCAACCCGGAGAACCCCGAAGGCTTCTATCTGGCCGTTGACTTGGCCAAAGAGCACGGCTGCGACCTGATCGTCGGCTCCGACCCCGACGCCGACCGTGTGGGCGTCATGGTCAAGAACTCCGCCGGGGACTACGTGGTCCTCACCGGCAACCAGACCGGCATCCTGCTGGAGGACTACGCCATCCAGTCCCGCAAGCGCGCCGGGACTCTGCCCGCCAACGCCTACACCAATACCACCATCGTCTCCTCCGCCATGGCGACCAAGGTGGCCGAGGCCAACGGCGTCA
>JAJQAS010000238.1 GCA_021203685.1 Clostridiales bacterium
GGAATTGTCTGCTCTACCAGCCGGGCGGCCTCTTCGCTCATCCGGGTGATGAGGATGTTGTGGGTGCCGCTGGCCACCATGGAGGACACGATGCCCAAAATCTGTTCCGGGGTCTTGGACTTGCCGTAGATGACCTCCGCCGCCCCCTGGCGCAAAGCCCGGTGGTGGTCCACCTTGGCGTAGCCCAGATCTTCAAAGGGGGCCTGTTTCAGCCGCAGAAGGGCGTCCTCCGGACTGCACGCGCCGGACTCCACCCGGCGCAGCAGGGTCAGCAGGTCTTGTTTTTCCGACATAACAAACAGCTCCTTTTTGCCGCCTGATTCAGTTGACCTCCGGCTGCCGCTGGTGGCTCTGGACGATGCTGCGGATGGTGCGGTAGAGATAGGGCTTGTAGGTGACCAGGTCCACCGGGTCCCGCTCCACCACGACGCTGTAGCAGGTGCTGCCCACCAGCTCGATGATGGTGAAGATCATCACCTGGGGAGCCTCCCACTGGCTGGGGTCGTTGGCGGTCAGCCGGTAGAACCCGTCCATGTAGTCCTGCCCCTGCTGGTCGGCGGAGTGCCGCAGGGCGCTGCGGAACACGCTCCAGTTCAGGTTCTTGTTGAGGAACCGCAGCATCAGGGGATTGCTTTGCAGCTGGTTGAGCAGACTGTCCACGATGTGGATGAGCTTGTCGGCAAAGGGCCGGTCCGACTCCACCTGGCCCTTCACGGCCTCCCGCAGGAGGCCCCGGGTCATCCGGGCCACCAGCGCGTCCCGGATGTCGTCCTTATCCTTGAAATAGAGATAAAACGTCCCCTTGGCGATGCCTGCGGCAGCGGCGATGTCCGAGATGGAGGTGCGTGCCATGCCCCGGCTGGAAAATAGCATAAAGGTGGCGTCCAGCAGGCGTTCCAGCTTGTTTTGTTTGTTTTCCTGGGCCTTTCCCATGGGGTTCCCTCCTGTATTTGCGCGGGGCGCGGCGGCGCGCCCCGGTAAAAATGGCTGAAGCGGATGCAAAGGGAGAATCATATGGATGCTTGGGAGACAATGGAAGCCCCCGCAGCGCAAAAGAAAAACCGGTGTGACTGTCGCCAATCACACCGGTTCTCCTGGTACGCGAGAAGGGACTCGAACCCCCGACCTTTTGGTTCGTAGCCAAACACTCTATCCAACTGAGCTACTCGCGCATATCGCCTGTTCCTGGCGACTAAATTATCTTACCACAGCTCTCCCGGAAATGCAAGAGGTTTTTTCGGTTTTTTCGGAGAATCTTTCCGCTCACAGGTAGTCCTCCCGGGGCGGGGTAAACACATCTACCACTTCCCCCGCCTCCAGCACCCGGAAGGAGTGCAGCATACCGCCGGGAATGGCGTAGGTGTCCCCGGCGGTCAGCTCATAGGCCGCCGCGCCCACCGTCAGGGTATACCGCCCGGAAATCACATAGCCGCACTGCTCATGGGGGTGCCGGTGGGGCGAGGCGTAGTTCCCCGCCACATAGTTCATCTTCGTCACCTGGGACTTTTCCCCCACCGCCAGGGAATCCAGAGAGACCCCCTTGAACACCTTCTTTTTGGCCTCTTCCTTTTTGACAACGGGTTTCATTTTGCTTCGTCCTCCCCAACGATGTATTCAAAGGCAATGTCGCCCCGCTCGTACTCGTAATTTTGCAGTTTGACCTCCCGGAAGCCGTGCTTCTCGTAGATGTGCAGGGCGATTTTCAGCCTGCGGTTGGAGAGCATAAAGAGCCGTTTCGCCCCGTGGTCCAGCGCCCAGTCCATGGCCGCCTCAAACACAGCGGTCCCCGCGCCCCTGTGGGGGAGGGCCTTGTTGGAACCCAGCTTGCAGATTTCCCATGTGGTCCCCTCCATGGGCGTCGCCATGCAGGTGGCCAGCGGGGTCTCCCCCTCCACGGCGAAGAAGATCATCGCCCCCCTGTCCAGCTCCCTGTCCAGGTTGGTAAACAGTTCTAAATCCGGCTGCTCCAGCGAGCCGAAGTTGGAGACGATCCAGTCGGTGTTGAAGTCGATGAACGCCTGCCGGTAGCGCTCCTCAAAGGATATGATTTTCATGCTCCTGTCCTCCCTTTCCAAGAATCTCCGTCACCGTGGACAGCGCGGCGGTCAGCGCGGCGCACTCCTCCCCGCTCAGTCCGTCGATTTGCCCGGTGATCTGGCGGTCTGTCAATGCGATAAGCCGGTTCGTCTCCGCGTTTCCCGCTCTCGTCAGGGAGAGGGTGGTTCGCCTGCGGTCCCGCTCAGAGCGGCGTTTTTCCACCAGCCCGCCCGCGCAAAACCGCTGTATAATGCGGCTCAAATAGCTTTTGTCGATGCCCAGCGTTTTCACGATGTCGCTCTGGGCGCAGGCAGGGTGCGCTTGCAGCTCAAACAGCACCCGCGTCTCCGCGATGGAGTAGCCGCCGCCCAGGTAGCTGGCGTTCAAAAAGTCCATTTTCACCGTGTAAAACCGGTTGAACGCCCGAATCGCGTCACACAGTTCCCAATACCGTTCCATCTGCTCTTGCCCTTTCGAATGGTTGACGTTGTCCACGATTTGAGTATACATCAATTGGTGGACGTTGTCAACTATCTTTTATGCACCAATTTCTAAATCCGACTATCCCTTTGAATCAGCTGCGTTATTTTGAGTGGCTAGTGACTCGTGATTAGTGATTAGTGGTTAGAAAAAGGGTACTTCTAAGGAAGCTCTGATTAAATGGCTTTGGATGGCTGGGCGAGCAGATTTTGCGCAAATCGAGGCGCAAAATCGCAGGAATCCTTTGTGGATTTCAAGATTTTGCAACGAAGAGTTGCACAAAATAAGCTGTCCAGACGCCGGGAGTTATTTAATCAGAGGTTCCCTAATAGAAATTCTACATCTGTCGTACAAAACTGACATCAGACGACAAGCACTATCCCCTCTTGCCTCTCCTGAAAGGGCAGGGAGCGAAGCGGAAGTGCCGCTTAACGGCGGAGGAGTTTCCAACGCATGGCTGAGTAAAAGGGATAACCAGTTTTCAAAAATCGCAAAACGCAACCCCGGAGGGATGGTCTTAACCGCCCCCCGGGGATTGGATCGCTTATTGAGACAGCTCCTGCTCGCCCTTCCACCGGCTCAGCAGCAGGGCGGTGAACACCGCCACACAGGGGACGGCCAGCACAATGCCCATACTGCCCGCAATGGCCCGAATCAGTTCCAGGGCGACAAAATCCGTGTTCATCAGCTGGGTGAAGGACACCTGATAGGAGTAGATGAGCACCATCATGTTGAACGACGACCCGGCGACTGCCAGCACGAGGGTGTTTGCCATGGTGCCGGTGGCATCCCGGCCCACCTTCATGCCGGAGAGGAACAGCTCCCGGGTGGTGATGTCCGGGCGCTTCTCTTTCAGCTCGTCCATGGAGGAGGCCACGCTCATGGCAATGTCCATCACCGCGCCCAGGGCGGTGAGCAAAATGCTGCTGAGCAGCAGCCCCCGGATGTGGAGGCCGTTTTCCGCCTGGACCAGCATCAGGGCCTCAGCCTCGTCGGACTGGAAGGCGGAGATATGCACCAGCCCCACCGCGATGGTCCCCAGCAGGGCGGCGCAGCCCACGCCGCAGATGCAGCCCAGCGCCCCACCGATGGTCTTGGGCTGCCAGCCCCCCAGCAGGTAGAAGCCCACCGCCGTAGCCACAGCCACCAGCACCAGCGTCAGCGGCACGGAGGGGTACCCCCGGAGGGTCAGCGGCACCAGCAGGAACACTGTGCTGACAAAGGCGAAGGCCAGCCCCAGGAAGGCCCGCAGCCCCTGGAAACCGCCCAGGGCGAACAGCGCCAGGGCGAACAGCGCCACAAACAGCAGCAGCCAGGGCGTCCGGTAGTAGTTGTAGATGGAGACGGTGTACACCCCTTCGCTGGTGGTGTCGATGCGGACCGTGACCCAGTCTCCCTCACCCACGTCCACGTTATAGAGGGCGCTGAGGTAGTTGGTGACCTGCACCACGTCCCCCTTGTAGCGGCCGGACTTGATTTTCAGCTCCAGCTCGGTACTGCCCACGGAGTAGTTCTCGTAGTTCTCATCGGTGACGGTGTTGTCCTCCAGCACAGAGAGGACCTTCGCCCGCTCGTACTCGGTGCCGCTGCTGTCGGTGGTGGTGTAGCCGTTCCAGCCGGTGTTGGCCCAATACAGGGCGAACAGGTAGACCAGGGCCAGCACGAGGATGACGGCGGCCTTTACCGCCCGTCCCCGCGCCGCCCGGTCCAGCGAGGCGAAGGGGCTGGGACCTTTTGCTTTTTTATCCATAGTGTGAAGCTCCTAAACAGGGGAAATTTGCGTCAAATAGTTGGGGCAGGGGCCGCAGCCCCTGCCCCGCTTGTTGGTTTTTGGTCGTTTTTCAGGAATGGAGGCGGTTACTTCTTGACCTTGACGGTCTTGACCTTGCTCCAGCCGGCGTAAGAGGTCACGCTGCCGGAGGTCTTGTAGGGCCGCATACGGATGTAATAGGTCTTGCCCTTTTTCAGGTTCTTCAGGGTGGTGGTCAGGTTCTTGTTGCCCTTGATCTTGATGGTCTTGGTGGTGGAGCTGGTGAAGCTCTTGCTGGTGGAATACTCGATGATGTAGCCGGTGGCCTTGGTGTTCCGGGTCCACTTCAAGCTGATCTTCTTGCTGCTGACGTTCTTGGCACGGGTGAAGTGCTTGGCGGTCAGGCGGTAGATGGTCTTGGTGGCGGAAGCCTTGCTCTTTCCGGCGGAGTTCACCGCGTAGACCTTGTACTGGTACTTGGTGCCGTTCTTCTTGGCGGCGGTGTCGGTCCAGGTGGTGGAGGAAGTGGTCTTGACCTTCTTCCAGCTGCCGCTGCCGATCTTGCGGTAGACCTGATAGCTGGTGGCGCCGTCCACGGCCTTCCAGGTGACCTTGATGCCCTTGGCCTTGTTCACCGCGGAGGTGATCTTGGTGGCGGAGGGGACAGTGACCGTTTCCGTCTCGGTTTCCGTGTCGGTTTCCGTGTCGGTTTCCGTGTCAGACTTGGTCTCAGCCTTTTCCAGCGCGGAGATGGCGCTGGTCAGCGCGGCGGTCGCGCTGTCCACCTCAGTCTGGGTGGCGCTGGCATTGCTGAGGACGCTCTTGGCGCTGTTCAGCGCGGTCTCCAGATCAGCCCAGGTGCTGGCGGTGTAATCGCTCTCGGTCAGGGCTGCCGCCTGCTCGATGGCGGCGGCCAGGGCGGTGGTGTCAACCGTCACGGCGGCAGCTGTGACCACGATCTCGTCACAGTCTCTCACGCGGAGAACCGCAACCTCTTCACCGAAGGTGTCGCTGTTCTCAGCCAGGGTCTCGGGGTGCATATACAGCACGCCCACGGCGCTGACGGTGGCCCCGGTGGTGACGGTTTCGGCCAGGGTGTTCTCGCCGGTGGTGCCGGAGAGGATGTAGCCGTCGATAAAGACCACGGACTCGCCGGTGCTGTCGCTGACGGTGAACTGGGCCAGGGTGCCGTCGGAGTTGTAGTAGACGGAGCCGACGGTGCCTTCCACCTGAATGAGCTTGCCGCCGTTGGTCTCATAATCCGCGCCCTCGGCGCAGGTCACAAGCGTCGGTTCTATCACATTCAGGTTTTCGCTGTCCAGGATGGTGTAGCTCATCACCTTCAGCTCGATGTCGCCCTGATAGGACGCCAGGTAGCCGGTGACCTCGATGTAGGTGCCCAGCTCCAGGCCGGATTCCGCATACGCATAGGGGAAGATGTCGATGCCGCCGGTCTCGTCCTGGATGTAGATGCAGTCGAAGAAGGTGGTGTCCTCGTTGGCGGTGCCGGCGGTGACGTAGCCGCGGACCTTGAAGATGCTGCCGGAACCAGCGCCGTTGTCGTAAGCGGCGCGGACGGTGGCGATGTCGGTGACAGGCAGCTCCACCTGCACGTCGGTCAGGATGTTGGTGATGATGGTGGTGTTGGCGTAGGGCAGGTCATAGTCGTCCACGTCGGCATCCACCTCGAAGTCGGAGCAGAACACGCCGCCGGAGACAAAGATGGTGCCGCCGTAACCGGTGTCCTCGCAGGCCAGGAACACGGCCTCGCCCTCGGCTGTGACCACGTTGTAGTTGTAGCCGGAGCCGCTTTCAATCACGTCGGAGGCGCCCACGCCGTCCTTGTCGCTGTCGATGGAATAGGTGGTGTCAAAGCCCTTGACCAGCCAGGTGCCGTCGCCCACGTTGACGGTGCAGCCGGAGTACTGGCTGTAGGTCTGGTAGTCCTCGCCGTCGGCCACGTCGTCCACGCTGACCACGCCGGACAGCCACTCGGATTCCATGTTGAAGGTCTCCAGGTAGAGCCGGTAAGCCTGGCCGCCGTTGTTTTCCACGTCGTAGGCTTCGTCGTCGTTCAGGCTCATAGAGGAGCCGATGGCTGCCAGCAGCTTGTTCTGCTGGGCGGCGGTGTGGTACTCGGCGGAGCTGCTGGCCTCGCCGTAGTCCGCCAGGCCGCAGACGATGACGCTGCCGCCGGCCTCCACGTAAGCCTGTACCGCCTCAATGAACTCGTCCTCATAGAGGCTGGCCACGTAGTCCCCGGCGTTGGCGGTGCCGCTCTTCTTGGCGGGGGCGGAGATGATGAGCAGGGCGCAGTCGTCCAGCACGCTGTCCTCGCCGTAATAGTCCTCCACGTCGGTGACGATGTTCAGCTTGATGGACTGGTCAGCCGCCAGAGCCTCCAGCTCGGTCATGTTGCCGCCGTAGTAGCCGGTGACGTAGTCGTTGTAGTGGCTGCCGTCCACCACCACGTTGGTCACCATGTCGGCGGAGACATAGCTGACGGTCAGCGGCTCGGTGTAAACCTTTGTCACGCCGTTCAGGGTACCGGTGATGGTGGCGGTGTAGATGGTGGAGCCAAGCCCATCGTAGACGTAGTAGAAGCTGTAGTCCGCGGTGCCCATGCTCTCCACCACGGTGGGAACGTCGGTGGTGGCTACGATCTGGTCGGTGATGTCGCTGACGTTGCCGTCCAGGTCGGTGACGGTGAAGGTGATGCTTTCGATCTCGAAGTCATCGCTCTCGTTGTTGTAGAGGCTCAGAGTCATGTTCAGGGCCTCGTTCTGTACGGCCAGCGCGTCGTCACTCTCGAAGGTAGAGACGCCCACGGCCTCCACGTCGCCCACCCACACGGGGGCAGTGACGGCGATGTCGCCATCGGCCTCAACGACCTTGATGTAGTAGTAGGAGTAGTCAGAGCTGACGGTGAAGGTCACGGTGTCCTCGCTGCCGCTGACGGTCTGGGAGGCCAGAGCACGTAGCCGCCGTTGACGATGACGGAAACGGTGCCCAGGGAGCTGTCGGTGGGGTCGCTGAGCTTGACGGACAGGGTCACGGTGTCGTCCACATCGCTCTCGGAGAGGATGGTGCCCATGATGTTGCCGTCCAGGGTGTAGTAGATGGAGAGGTCGTTGTCCTCGGTGGCGTACACGCGGTAGTTCCGCATGGCGTCATAGATGTCGCCCTCGGTCAGGTTGTCCGCCAGGACCACGGAGCGGGCGGTGTTGGCGTCGCCCCACAGGCCCTTGTGGTTGTCCTGGTTGTTGGTGGGGGCCACGTGCCAGCCCTTGTCCAGCGCACGGGTGTAGTACTCGTAGGAGGGGAAGTAGCTGGAGGAACCGATGGCGCCCTCGCCGTTGCCCACCTCGATCAGGGTGATCAGCTCGTCGATCTCCTCGTCATAGTAGGAGAAGTCCTGGAAGTCACCGAAGGTGGTACCGGGATGGTTGAACTGGCTGATGGAGTCGGTCACCGTTTTCAGCGTCTCGTAGTAGTTCTGCAAGGCGGTGGAATAGGTGGTGTAGGCGCTCTGGGTGCGGCTCTGGAAGCCGTCCGTGTTGTAGGTGTTGATGTGGCCCAGGCCGTTGGACCAGGTCATCTCGTAACCAA
>JAJQAS010000132.1 GCA_021203685.1 Clostridiales bacterium
AGTCCTTGACGCTGCGGCTCAGGAACGCCTTGGACATGATGTAGATGTTCAGGCATTCCAGGCCCACGGCCTCGTCGGGGTTGCGGAGCACGTCCACCGTGCCGTCCTCCTGGGGGACGATGTAGGTGGTGCAGGTGGGGGTCCCGGAATAGTTGTGGGTGCAGATGGGGGTCACATCCGCGCCGGAGGCCAGGTGGGCGTCAAAAGCGGCGCGCAGGTCGATGTTGGCGGCCAGGTCGCCGTCGGCCAGCAGAACGTAGTCCTGACGGATGTCGTCCACATAGCTGCCCAGGTTGGCCAGGGCCTCCATGCGGCCCCGGGGGTTGCCGGAACCGGCCTTCTGGGAGAAGGGAGGCAGCAGGCGCAGGCCGCCGCGTTTCCGGGTCAGGTCCCAATCCTTACCGGACTCCACGTGGTCCAGCAGGGACTGATAGTTCTCCTCCAGCACCAGGCCCACGTCGATGATGCCCGCGTTGGTGCAGTTGGAGAGCATAAAGTCGATCATACGGTAGCGTCCGCCATAGGGAACGGAGGACATGGAGCGGACTTCGGTCAGCGGGCCAAGATCATATTCCGCCTGATTGGTGAAAATAATGGCATGAAGATTGGTAAGCATTATTTGTCACCGCCTTTCTTAGTTTCAGGATAGAGCATGGCGCCTGCTTCCACCACAGCGCCCGGGGCGATGGTGACGCCCTTGCCGACAACGGCGACTTTCTTGTTGGGGTCGTCATAGACCTGGTCGGAGCCAACATGGGCGCCCTCGCCGATGACGGCGTCCTCAGCGATGATGGCGTACTCCACCACAGCGCCGGGCTTGATGACCGCGCCGGGCATGATCATGGAGTAGCGGACGGTGGCGCCGCTGCCCACCTGGACGGAGTCGGAGATGATAGAGTTTTCCACATCGCCGTCGATGGTGCAGCCCGCGGAGATGAAGGAGTGTTTCAGGGAGGCGTGGGGCAGGATGAGGTGAGGCGGACGGATGGGGTTCCGGGCGAACAGGGGCCACTCCTTGTCGTAGACGTTCAGGTCGCCGTTGGGGTCCAGAATGTCCATGTTGGCATCCCACAGGGAGTTGATGGTGCCCACGTCTTTCCAGTAGCCGTTGAACCGGTAGACCATCATTTTCTCCCCGGCGTTGAGCATATTGGGGATGATGTTCTTGCCGAAGTCCTTGGAGGAGTTGGGGTCGGCCTCGTCCTCGATGAGATACTGACGCAGCTTGCTCCAGGTGAAGCAGTACACGCCCATGGAGGCCAGGTTGCTCTTGGGATGGGCAGGCTTCTCCTCGAACTCGTAGATGGTGTCGTCGTCGTTGACGTTCATGATGCCGAAGCGCTTGGCCTCTTCCATGGTGACGGTGAGGACGGAGATGGTGGCGGCGGCGTTGTTGGCCTTGTGGACGGCCAGCATCTCGGTGTAGTCCATCTTGGAGATGTTGTCGCCGGAAAGGACGATGACGTACTCAGGGTCGTACTGGTCGATGAATCCGATGTTCTGATAGATGGCGTTGGCGGTACCGGCATACCAGGAGCCGTCGCCGCCGGAGGTGGAGTAGGGGGCCAGAGAGTGCAGGCCGCCGTTGGCGCGGTCCAGGTCCCAGGGCTCGCCGTTGCCCAGGTAGACGTTCAGCTCCAGGGGCTGATACTGGGTCAGGACGCCGACGGTGTCGATGCCGGAGTTGACGCAGTTGGACAACGGAAAGTCGATGATACGGTACTTGCCGCCGAAGGGGACGGCAGGTTTGGCCACGTTCTGGGTCAGCGCGTATAAACGGCTGCCCTGACCGCCTGCTAGCAGCATGGCCACACATTCCTTTTTCATTGGTCAGTTCACCTCAACACAAGATTTGCTCTTTAGTGGCACTGGCGGCGCTCCCGCCGGGGCGGACAGTCGTCTCCCCGCAGGTGGTCCGGCTGTCGCTCCCTGCCAATGCGCCAAAGCGCCGCGACGGACCGGGGCCTGCACGGAAAATCCTTCCGGGCTGGCTGGGGTGTTACCAGTACCTCTAAATTCGGTTATATGTAACGGCAGTGCGCCGAATTACATCAAAGTTGGGTCGTGGGGCGGTGGTGGAAATGGGGCTGGGCCCGCTGGGGCCGCCGGTGGACGCACCGCAGCACCGCCGCCGTCATGGGGGGCAGCGAGAGCAACAGGCCGGAGCCGCCGGGGCCGCAGCTCTGGACGGAGCGCATTCCCTGGCTGCTGCTGATTTGGCCCTGGCCGCCGTAGGCGGCGTCATCGGTGGAAAAGACCACCTCGTAGGCCCCGCCGCAGGGGATGCTGATGCGGTGGCGGGCGTGTTCCATCGTGGCGGAGAAGTTGGCCGCCACGTAGTAGTCGCAGCCGTCGTGGCCCTGGCGGACGTAGACCATCAGCTGGTCTCTCGCGCCGGTTTTGACCACCCGGAAGCTCTCATCCGCGTCCCGCTCCCACAGGGCGGGGGTGGAGAGATAGAAATTGTTGGCCTCCCGGAAAAAGCGCTGCTGCTTCTGGTAGGTGTCGTACTGGAGCAGGTGCCAGTCCAGAGACTGGAGGCAGTTCCAGGAGTTGCGCTGGCCGAACTCGGTGCCCATCATGGTCAGTTTGCTGCCCGGCTGGGTCAGGAAAAAGAGGTAGAAGGCCCGCACCTGAGCAAACTGGGTGTGGTCATCCCCCTGCATCCGGGCGGCCAGAGAGGGCCGGGGAGACGCCACCAAATCGTGGGAGATGGGGAGGACGCAGCTGGAGGAAGGGCGAGGGGCCGCCGAGAAAATGGAGGTGGTCTGCTTGAGGTCGGTGAGCCGGGCCAGCATTTTTTCCACCCAGTTGGTGTTCCAGTAGTGGTCGAAGCCGGTCAGCGCCTGTGGTTCCCCGGCGTAGGTGGTGACGAAGGGGAAGTTCTCGTGCATCACCTGGTTCATGCGACCGATGAAGCCCTCGGCCTCGGTGGGGGTGCCGGTGAAGTGGAACCCGTCCACATGGAATTTTTCCAGCCAGAAGAAGGCGGCGGAAATCAGGAAGTTCTCCACCTCCGGCTTGGACAGGTCGAACTCGCAGACCCGGCTGGCCAGCTCCTCCTCGGAGTCGATGGGAGTGAGGGAAAACCTGGGGGAACGGCCCGCCTGGGTGCCCTCCCGGTACCGGGGGAGCATGTCCTTTTGCTCCTCGGTTTTGGGGGCGGGGACCGGGTCGGGCATCCCGTAACAGGGGGTGCCGTCGAACCGGTAGAGGGCGAAGTGATCTTTAGGGAAGCCGGTGGAGACCCCGTCCAGCACCACGCTGACCCCCGCCTGGTGGAGCTGGTCCACCAGATACATGAAGTCGGTGGGGGTGCCGAACCGGGAGGTGACGGCGTAGTAGCCGGTGAGCTGGTAGCCCAGGCTCTCGTCCAGAGGGTGTTCCGCCACGGGCAGGAACTTGACCCGGTGAAGCCCATTTCCTTCACGTAGGGGACGAGGTATTCCGCGATGGTGCGGTAGTTCAGCACCTGGCCGTCGCCGGTGCGCCGCCAGGAGCCGAGGTGGGCTTCGTAGAGGTTAATGGGGGCGGTTTTCCCCTCCCGCACCCGCCGGTCCCGGTAGCGGAGCCAGCCCTCGTCCCCCCACTGGTAGCCCTCCAGGTCGTAGAGCTTGGAGGCGGTGCCGGGGCGGGTCTCGGCGTGGAAGGCGTAGGGGTCGGCCTTTTTCAGCAGCGCCCCCTCCGCCGTGCGGACGGCGTACTGGTAGCGGTCGTATTGGGCCAGGCCGGGGATGAACAGCGACCACAGCCCCCCGGCCTCCCGGGTCATGGGGTGGCTCTCCGGCTGCCAGCCGTTGAAATCCCCGATGACAGAGACCCCCTGGGCCGCCGGGGCCCAGACGCGGAACCGCCAACCTTCCCGCCCGTTTTCCCTGGCCGGATGGCTCCCCATAAAATCGTAGCAATTGTAACAGCCAGAGGTGGAAAGAGCGGATTTTTCGGCGGCAGACGGGGCGGAAGGTTTCAGATCCATCGAGAAATCTCCTAAAGTGTTTTTTGAAAAAGATAGAGAATAGCAACTGGAATAATGTCAAAAGAGCAAAAAAAAGAAGGGAATATCTTTGTTGAGATTATACAATACGAATTGGAAAGTGTCAAGCGTAATTCAGTATGTTCTCGGTAAAAAAGAAAAATGTTGTTTGCGGAACCGGAATATGTGCCGTTGATAAGGAAAATGGGGCGGGTCGTGTGGCTCTGATTCTTTTCTTCTTTCCAACCAGTTGACAAGAATGGTTAGAATGTGGTTAGAATCCGCATGGAAAGCAAAATACCGAAAAAACAAGAACCTGACAACGCCCCCCCCCAAAAAACAACAAGGCGCACCTGGGAGGGTGCGCCTTGCGCGTTAGTTACCGTTCGCTGTCAGGCTAAACCGATGATTCAGCAGCCGCAGCCCCGCCCGCTGGCCTCGAAGGACGCGCACTCGGTGCAGTCGCAGCTCTTGGGGCGGGCGTCGCCGCAGCAGCCCACCTTGATGGTGTTCAGGGTGCAGTAATCCTTGTTGGCCGCGTGATAGGCGCAGGACGTCACGTTACATTCGATGCTGTGATTGATCTTGTCCATACCTTGGTTCCTCCTTTGTGGTTGGTACACCGTCAGTATGGACGATTGGGCGAGTTTTATGCGCGACTAGTAACTTTTTGACAGCTTCTTTTCACATTGGAGGTGAAACCCCTCCGTCGTCAAGCGGCACTTCCGCTTCGCTCCCTGCCCTTTCAGGGGAGGCAAGAGGGGTGGTCAGTTGAGAAATGGTTGTTCCCTATGGAAAAGTTGCATCATACTGACCCAAGCGGCAAAACTTTACAGCTTTTGCGGCGCAAACTCCCCCGCCAGGGGCAGCGATTCCCGGGCCAGGGCGATATATTCCCGTGTGTTGGCTCTGGTGTGGGCCTGCTCCTCCTCGGTGGTGGGGCGGATGAGTTTGGCGGGGACCCCCATGACCAGCCAGCCGTCGGGCACCACCATATTCCCCGTCACCAGCGCGCCCGCGCCGACGATGCAGTTTTTCCCAATGACGCAGCCGGAGAGCAGCGTGGCCCCCATGCCCACCAGGGAGTTGTCCCCCACGGTGCAGCTGTGGACGATGGCCCCGTGGCCCAGTACGCAGCCCGCCCCCACCCGCACCGGCGCGCCCACGTCGCAGTGGAGGACGCAGCCGTCCTGCACGTTGGTGCTCTCCCCCACGGTGATGGCGTCGTCGTCCCCCCGGAGGACCGCGCCGTACCAGAGGTTCACATCTTTGCCGCAGCCGACGCTGCCGGTGACGACGGCGGTCTCCGCCGCCCGGACGGTGGGGTGGAGCTGGGGCTTTGCGCCGCGAAAGGGTTTCAGAATCATGGCGGGTTCCTCCTGTGATGGTAGTGTTCCCATCATACCGTAAAATGCCGGAAAAGGCAAGGCCGGGGCAATGTACAATTAGGGAACCACTCCACCATGCTTCGCATGGTCCCCCTCTGCCGTCAAGCGGCACTTCCGGGACTTTGCCCTCCCTGCCCTTTCAGAGGTGGCAAGGGGGGGATAGTGCTTGTCGGCTGGCGCTGCTTTTCTGCGCATGGTTTCCCCGCCGCCGCATAGAGTGAGGGGTGGAGGTGGCGCATATGGACTTGAAAAACGGAGCGATCACAGTGGGCGAGGTGCTGGCCCATCCCGGCGCGCGGGACATCCTGCGGGCCTACTTCCCCCAGGCGGCGGACAACGCCCTGCTGCTGGGCATGGCCCGGAGCTGGACGCTGAACCGGGTACTGCGGCAGGCGGGAGGACAGGTGGACGGCGAGCGGGTGCGGCAGCTGCGGGAGGAGCTGGAGCGATTGTAGCTATTAGCTCTTAGCTGTTAGCTGTTAGTGGGGTGGTCAGTTGTCGAATGGCAGTTCTTCGTGGAAAACTGGTACTATGCTGGACAAAAGTGCCGGCGAAACGGCAAGTGCTATCCAAGCTAATGGCTAACGGCTAACAGCTAACAGCTTAACAATACCACTTGAGGCTGTCCGTGTCCTCCGTCCTGCGGAGGACATGGCCCGTCAGCACAAAATCCACCGCGAACACCATGCTCACCGGCGCCAGCAGCAGGTCGGGCAGGACGGCCACCACCCCCTCCACCAGGGGCTGGAGCCAGAACACCAGGGGCAGGCTCAGCAGGCTCCAGGCGATGGAGAAGGGCAGACACACCCGCCCGTGGAGGCTGCCGGGCAGTCCGCTGTAATCCCAGAAGGACACCCGCCAGACCTTTTCGTAAAAGAGGCTCATCAGGTACTCCGCAGCCGTGGCCACCAGCGCCGCCGCGGGCAGCAGCAGCCACACCCGCGCCCGTACAAAAGTGGGCAGCGCCAAAATCGCCGCCGCCCCCAGCCCGTACACCGGGCACATGGGCAGGACAAGCATACACTTCCGGTCCTTCTTCTCCGACCCTGTCACCCGGGCGAAGGCTACCTCCAGGCCGAAGCCCGCCACGCTGTAGAAAAAAATCGACCAAATCACGTCCAATTTTATCACCGAAATCTAGCATGGCTCCAAAACCGCAAAAACATACGGGGAAAAGAATTGTACCTTTGGGACGGACGTGTTATAATACCTTCGGCAATTGAAAAGAGCGCATAGACCGCATTGCAGAAGGATGGAGGAGAACCCCTGTGAGCTTTCGGCATCTGATCGACTTTGGAGACCTGACCCGCCAGGAATGGGAAGAGCTGTACGCCCGCTGCGCCAAGATCATGGACGACCCCGACGCCTATATGGAGGGGTGCCGTGGCCGGGTGCAGGCCAACCTGTTCTATGAGCCGTCCACCCGGACGAATTTTTCCTTCCAGACCGCCATGCTCCGCCTGGGCGGCAAGGTGTTCGGCTTCGCCGACCCCAAAAGCTCCTCCACCGCCAAGGGCGAATCCCTGAAGGACACCATCAAAATGGTGTCCGCCTACGCGGATGTCATCGTCATGCGCAGCCCCAAGGAGGGCGCGGCCAAGGCCGCCTCCATCTACTCCGAAACGCCGGTCATCAACGCCGGAGACGGCGGGCATATGCACCCCACCCAGACCCTGGCCGACCTGACCACCATCCAGCGGTACCGGGGCAGCATCGACGACCTGAACATCGGCCTCTGCGGCGACCTGAAAAACGGCCGCACCGTCCACTCCCTTATCAAGGCCCTGGCCAAGTTCGACAACATCCGGTTTTACCTCATCGCCCCCCGGGAGCTGGCGGTGCCGGAGTATATGCGGGCCTTCATGCGGGAGCGGGGCATGAAGTTCGTGGAGGTGACGGGTCTGGAGCCAGTCATCCCCATGCTGGACGTGCTGTATATGACCCGCATCCAGCAGGAACGGTTTTCCAGTCCCTGGGAATATGAGCAAGTTCGGGGCATTTACGTCCTCACCCGGAAGAAGCTGGAGCGGGCCAAGCCCGACATGATGGTGCTCCACCCCCTGCCCCGTGTGGACGAGATCGCCGTGGACGTGGACGACGACCCCAGAGCCTATTACTTCGAGCAGGCCCGCTGCGGCATGTATATCCGCATGGCGCTGCTGATGGATCTGGCCAACCAGCCCCATCGCATCCCCGGCCCCGTGGAGATCGGCGCCGCCCCCCGGTGCGGCAACCCCAACTGCATCACCCAGAGCGAGAAGTACCTCCCCCCGCTGACCAAAATCGTGGGTGGCGTGGAGTGCTGCGCCTACTGCGACAAAGCGCTGTGAGCCGGGGAACGGGTTCCCCCGCACTTTCCCGATAACTTTCCGACAACGTAAAAAAAACATTGACAAAGACCGCCCGCTGTGGTATCATCTTTTAGCTGGCAACCGATCCGCGGGTGTAGTTCAATGGTAGAATCCCAGCCTTCCAAGCTGGTCGCGTGGGTTCG
>JAJQAS010000083.1 GCA_021203685.1 Clostridiales bacterium
TCAGCGCATTGAAAGCCAGCAGCACCGGGGAGGCCAGCGTCACGGCGGCAGTCGCCACCGGGTCGTTCAGCATACCGACAAAGTAGGTGTCGGCCAAGCTGTACAACACCATCACAAGGGAGCTTGCCACCGTGGGGACCGCCATTTTGACCACGGCTCTCGGCACCGGGGTCCGCTCAAAGAGTTCGATTTTTTCCTGTTCTGTTTGTGCAGCCATACTGTGTGATCCTCTGTTTCGGTATTGGGCGAAATAACTTGCTTCGGCAAAAACAAATCGTCCCGTTTCTGTTCCATTCGTACTTTTTATTATAACAGCCCTGCCATACCCAAACAAGGGACAACCTTGCCAAATTGTTGTCCATTTGTTATGTAACGCAGTCCAAAGTCCGCCAGACATGCGCCTGCCAGCAGGCCGGACCCCATCCTCCGGCAAGCGCGGCCCCGTATGGCGCTTCCCCGTCCTCTTCCGACCACTGCCTGCAAAATCTTCCGCAATTTCCCGGAACTTCTTGTTTTTCTGCCCCCGCTGTGGTAGAGCATAGGCAACAGACCGTATGGTTCGGGCAGTACGCCGACAGCGAACAGGCGACAGCCACATCAACGGGCAAACACGAGCGACAGAGGTGAGGGCATGGAACAGGCACCCAAACGGGCAGCCGTCAGGCGCAGACAGAAAAGGCAGACCAGCCCCGGGGTCTATGTGCTGATCGTGGCGCTGTTTCTGGCGCTGCTGGTCTTTTTCTACGCTCTCGCGGCGCGGTATTACACCGGTCGATTCCCCAACAAAACCACCATCAACGGCGTGGACGTCAGCAACATGACCGAGGCCAACGCCGTGGCCGCCCTGAACCGGCAGGTGCAGGAGTACACCCTGACCATCACGGAGCGGGACGGCGTCACAGAGGTCATCCGGGCCAGGGACATCGACCTGGCCTACGACGACACCGGCGAGGTGGCCGGGCTGCTGGCGCAGTATAACCCCGCCCTGTGGGTCACCTATTATTTCACAGAGGACGACCTCAGCGTTTCCGGGGACACCACGTACAGCCAGACCAGGGCGGCGGAGGAGATCGCCGACCTGGACTGCTTTAACCCCCTCTATGTGACCAAGGTGCAGGACGCCTGCCTGCAAAAAAACGACAGCGGCTATTACATCCAGGCGGAGGTGCAGGGCACCCAGCTGGACGAGGAAAAGACCACCCAGCTGCTGCTGGACGCCCTGACCAGCCACCAGACGGAACTCGACCTGGATGCGGAAGGCTGTTATCTGGCCCCTACCGTCCTCCAGGACGACGAGACATTGAACCAGGAGCTGGAGAAGATCAACGGCTGGCTCCAGGCGGAGATCACCTACGACTTCGAGGACGGACGGCTGGAGGTGGCGGACAACACCGTCATCAAGGACTGGATCGCCCAGCAGGAGGACGGCAGCTACGCCATTGACTACGACTTGGTCTTCGACTGGGTCAAGACCACCCTGGCCTACCAGTACGATACCTTTGGCCTGACCCATGTGGTCACCACCCACAGCGGCGAGACCCTGACCCTCACCGGCGGGGACTACGGCTGGTGCATCGACCGGCCCACCACCACCGAAGCCCTCATCGAAGCCGTGGAGGCGGGGACGGTGGGCGAGCTGGAACCCGCCTATCTCTACACCGCCCAGTCCCGGGGGGTGGACGACATCGGCGGCACTTACGTGGAGGTCAGCATTGCCGACCAGACCATGTGGTGCTACAAGGACTATGAGGTAGTGGTGGAGACCCCGGTGGTTACCGGCAACCCCAACAAGGGCAACGCCACCCCCAGCGGCAGCGTCTGGGCCTTCGACTGCCACAAAAGCCCCGCCACTCTGGGCAGCTACGTCACCCAGGGCTACAGCTCCTACGTGAATTACTGGATGTCCTTCACCGGCAACGTGGGCATTCACGATTCCAGCTGGCGCAGCAGCTACGGCGGGGACATCTACCTGACCAATGGTTCCCACGGCTGCGTCAACACCCCTTACGAGGCGGCGAAGAAGATCTACGAGACCGTCAGCGTGGGCACGGCGGTGTTTGTATATTGATTAGGTCTTAGCTTTTAGCTATTAGCTCTTAGCTTGGCAGTGCTTGCTTTTTTGCTCTGCGCTTATCGTTTGAAGCACCTGACTAACAGCTAAGAGCTAGCCGCTAACAGCTCCCCTACAGCACATTTTGCCAGTTGAGCACCTCAATCTCCGCCAAATGCTCCACCTGGGCCACCAGCGCGCCGTTGGCGCTGTCGTACTCCGGGGCGGAGCGGTACTGGAGGAAGCCCAGCACCTCCTGGAACCCGGTGGTGACCTCATCGGTGTTTTCGTGGCAGAGGACGAAGGCCAGCCACGGCTCCGCCGCCGTCCACTGCTCCAGAGCCTGCTGGGTCAGCTCCTCCGCCGTGTCCCAGTCGTCCTCCGCTACGGCGGCCTCCGCCTGGTTCAGGGCGGCGGTCAGGGAGTCGGAGACCCGGGTCACCCGTGCGGTGTTCCACAGCGACCCGGCCAGCAGCAGCGCCAGCACCCCCAGGGCGATCCACAGGCGTTTCATGAAAAGTCCTCCTTCGGGGCCAGATAGATGTTGTCCTGCTCGTCCAGGGTCATGAGAAACACCCCGCGAATGTCCTGATACCCCCGTCTGCGGAGCATTTTTTTCAGCCAGGCGTCGGTCTTGCCCAGCTGCTCCAGGTTGTGACGGATGAGCCGCCCGTCGTTGATGATGATGCGGGGCAGGCCGTCCTCCTCCGGGGCCAGTCCCAGCTGCTCCGGCGTGGCTGGCGCTTTCGCGCTGTAGAGGATGACAGACACCTGGCCGGAGTCCTCCAGCACGGCGTACTTCACCGAGGAGATGTCGGTGACCCCCTGCCGCCGCAGCTCCTCCAGCAGCTCGTCCACGGTGAGCCGGTTGCGGTCCATGGCCTGCTGCACCAGCGTCCCGTGGTCCACGATGAGGCTGGGCCTGCCGCAGAGCAACGCCCGAAAGCGGACGCTTTTCATAGTCAACACCGAGAAGATCATGGTCAGGCACAGCAAAATCAGAATGGGCAGCACCCCGAACAGCAGGGGGATGCCGAAGTCCTGCATGGGCACCGAGGCCAGGTCGGAGACCAGCATGGTCAGCACCAGCTCCGCCGGTTCCAGCTCCCCCACCTGCTTTTTCCCCATCAGCCGGATCGCGGTGATGAGCAGCAGGTAGAGAATCACCGTCCGCGCAAAACAAACCGCCAATAAACCGTCACCCGTCCTTCCTGTCGTCTGCCGCCAGCGGCACCGGCGGCAGTTCCTTTTGCTGTCGTTATCTTGTCCAAACAGCCGCCGCCTTATGCCTCGGACTTTTGGTGGAAGTGAGAAAACAGCAAAAAGTGTGTACAGAAACTTGCAAACGGGGCGGAATTGTGTCATAATACACCAAAACAGCAAAGGGGGCAGTGCGCACACACATCAGGGTGAGGCGGCGGCCCCTTTTTTTCAAATGCGGCGCCGCACAGTCCAGTCTCGACGGATGGTGCGGTGCTTCCTCAAATAAGACAAGAGAAGGAGAAAGGCGGATTTTCGATCTATGAAGGCGATTTTGATCCTGGAAAACGGACAGACCTTTGTGGGGGAGAGCATCGGCAGCACCCGGGACTGCGTGTGCGAGATGGTGTTCAACACCTCCATGGTGGGCTATCAGGAAATTCTCACCGACCCGTCCTACGCGGGACAGGGCGTGGTGATGACCTACCCCCTCATCGGCAACTACGGCGTCAACCACGAGGACAGCGAGAGCCGGCAGCCCTGGGCGGAGGCCCTCATCGTCCGGCACCTGGCCCCCCGGGGCAGCAACTTCCGCTGCGAGGACACGCTGGAACATTATCTGGTGGAGCACGACATCACCGGCATCCAGAACGTGGACACCCGTGCCATCACCCGCATCCTCCGCAAACAGGGCGTTATGAACGGCATGATCACCTGCGCGGAGCATTTTCATGTGGGAGAGTGCCTGGAGAAGATCCGCCGCTACCGGGTCTCCGGCACGGTGGAGCGGGTCACCATCCCCGAGGTAGAGCATTACCCCGGCCCCGGCTACAAGCTGGCCATGTACGACTACGGCCAGAAGACCAACATGATCAAGCGGCTCAACGACCGGGGCATGGACATCACCCTTTTCCCCGCCCACACCCACGCCCAGGTGATTTTGGACGGCGGCTTTGACGCGGTGATGCTCTCCAACGGCCCCGGCGACCCCGCCGACTGCGGCGACATCATCGCCGAGGTCAAGAAGCTCTACAACTCCGACCTGCCCATCTTCGCCATCTGCCTGGGCCACCAGCTCATGGCCCTGGCCACCGGCGCGCAGACCCGGAAAATGCACTTCGGCCACCGGGGAGCCAACCACCCTGTCCGGGACCTGGCGCGGGGCCGCTGCTTCATCACCAGCCAGAACCACGGCTATGTGGTCATGCGGGAGAGCATCGACCCGGAGGTAGCGGAAATCAGCCACGTCAACGTCAACGACGGCAGCATCGAGGGTCTGCGGTACAAAAACAAGAACATCTTCACCGTCCAGTTCCACCCGGAGGCCTCCCCCGGCCCGGTGGACACGGATTATCTCTTTGACGAATTTCTGTCCATGATCGAGCGCCACAAGAAAGGAGCGTGCTGACCTATGCCGAAGGATGCGAACATCAAAAAAGTACTGGTCATCGGCTCCGGCCCCATCATCATCGGCCAGGCCGCCGAGTTCGATTACGCCGGTACCCAGGCCTGCCGCGCCCTGAAAGAGGAGGGCGTGGAGGTGGTGCTGGTCAACTCCAATCCCGCCACCATTATGACGGACAAGGACATCGCCGACCACGTCTATATCGAGCCGCTGAACGTCTACACCCTCCAGGAGGTCATCGAGAAGGAGCGGCCCGACGCGGTGCTGCCCACCCTGGGCGGTCAGGTGGGATTGAACCTGGCTATGAACCTCTATGAGGACGGCACCTTGGACAAGTACAACGTCAAGCTGCTGGGCACCTCCGCCGCCTCCATCCACAAGGCGGAGGATCGTCAGGGCTTCAAAGACACCATGGAGTCCATCCACCAGCCCTGCGTCACCTCCGAAGTGGTGCATGACGTGGAGTCCGCCATCGAGTTCACCAACTCCATTGGCTATCCCGTCATCGTCCGCCCCGCCTACACCTTGGGCGGCACCGGCGGCGGCATCGCCTATGACGAATATATGCTCCGGGAAATCTGCGACCGGGGCCTGAACCTGTCCCGTGTCCACGAAGTCCTCATTGAGCGGTGCATCGCCGGGTGGAAGGAAATCGAGTTCGAGGTCATGCGGGACTCCGTAGGCAACGTCATCACCATCTGCGGCATGGAGAACCTGGACCCCGTGGGCGTCCACACCGGCGACTCCATCGTGGTGGCCCCCACCCAGACCCTGGCCAACAAGGAGTATCAGATGCTCCGCACCGCCGCGTTGGACATCATCTCCGCGCTGGAGATCGAGGGCGGCTGCAACTGCCAGTTCGCGTTGAACCCGGAATCCTACGAGTACGCAGTCATCGAGGTCAACCCCCGCGTGTCCCGCTCCTCCGCGCTGGCCTCCAAGGCCACCGGCTACCCCATCGCCAAGGTGGCGGCGAAGATCGCCCTGGGCTACACCCTGGACGAAATTCCCAACGCCGTCACCGGCAAAACCACCGCCTGCTTCGAGCCGACGCTGGACTACTGCGTGCTGAAGCTGCCCCGCCTACCGTTTGACAAGTTCACCACCGCCAGCCGCAAGCTGGGCACCCAGATGAAGGCCACCGGCGAGGTCATGGCCATTGGCAACTCCTTCGCCAGCGCCCTGATGAAGGCGGTGCGCAGCCTGGAGCAGAACGTCTACTCCCTGCGTATGCCCAAGCTGGAGGAGATGTCCACCGAGCGCATTCGGGAACAGCTCAGCGTGGTGGACGACGAGCGCATCTTCGCCTGCGCCGAGGCCCTGCGTCGGGGCATCACCGCCGAGGAGATCAACCGCATCACCAAAATCGACATCTGGTTCCTGGACCAGGTGGACATCATCATCCAGATGGAGAACGAGCTGAAACAGGGCGTCCCCAACAGCGCCCGCCTCCGCTGCGCCAAGGAGCTGGGCTTCGGCGACTCCCTCATTGCCGAGCTGTGCGGCGCCACCCGGAAGGAAATCCGGGACCTGCGCAAGCGTTACGGCATCCACCCCACCTACAAGATGGTGGACACCTGCGCCGCCGAGTTCGACGCGGAGACCCCCTACTATTACTCCACCTACGATGTGGAAAACGAGGCCATCGTGGATTTCACCGGCAAAAAGAAGGTGCTGGTGCTGGGTTCCGGCCCCATCCGCATCGGCCAGGGCATCGAATTTGACTACTGCTCCGTCCACTCCGTCTGGGCGCTGAAACGCCAGGGCTACGAGACCATCATCATCAACAACAACCCGGAGACCGTCTCTACCGATTTCGACATCGCAGACAAGCTGTACTTTGAGCCGCTGACCGCCGAGGACGTGGAGCATGTGGTGGAGCTGGAGCACCCCTGGGGCGCGGTGGTGCAGTTCGGCGGACAGACCGCCATCAAGCTGGCCCAAGCCCTGGCGGATATGGGCGTGCCGATTTTGGGCACCTCCGCCGACGGCGTGGACGCCGCCGAGGACCGGGAGCGGTTCGACGAAATTCTCCGCAAGTGCGAAATTCCCCGGGCCGCGGGCCGGACGGTCTACACCACCGAGCAGGCCCTGGCCGCCGCCAACGAAATTGGCTACCCGGTGCTGGTGCGCCCCTCCTACGTGCTGGGCGGACAGGGTATGGAGATCGCCTACCGGGACTCCAACATCGTGGACTTCATGAAGATCATCAACATGACCGTCCAGGAGCACCCCATCCTCATCGACAAGTACCTGATGGGCCGGGAGGTGGAGGTGGACGGCGTGTTCGACGGGGAGGACATCCTCATTCCCGGCATCATGGAACACGTGGAGCGGGCCGGTATCCACTCCGGCGACTCCATCGCCGTCTATCCGCCCCTGCACATCGACGACAAGCACAAGCAGACCATCCTCCGCCACACCAAGAACCTGGCAAAGCACCTGGGGGTCATCGGCCTCATCAACGTGCAGTTCATCATCTATAACGACACGGTGTATATCATCGAGGCCAACCCCCGCTCCTCCCGCACCATCCCCTATATCTCCAAGGTGACCAACGTGCCCATCATCGACCTGGCCACCAAGGTCATGCTGGGGCAGAAGCTGAAGGATCTGGGCTACGGCACGGGCATCTACCCCGAAGCGGACTACTTCGCCGTGAAAATGCCGGTGTTCTCCTTCGAGAAGCTCACCGACGTGGACATCAACCTGGGGCCGGAGATGAAGTCCACCGGCGAGTGCCTGGGCGTGGCCGAGACCTTCCCCCAGGCCCTGCTGAAAGCCTTCAAGGGGGCCAACATGAAGGTGCCCAAGAAGGGCGGACGGGTCATCATCACCGTCAAGGACGAGGACAAGGGCGAAGCCCTCAGCGTTGCCAGAGAGCTGGAAGATTTGGGCATCGAGCTGTTCGCCACCCGCGGCACCTATGAGTTCCTGACCCGCGCCGGGGTCGCCGTCAAGAAGGTCAACAAGATGGGCCAGGCCCACCCCAATATGCAGGACATGATCCAGTCCGGCACCATCGACATGATTTTGAACACCCCCCGCCGCAGCAAGCGGGAGGACGGCGACGGCTGGAAAATTCGCCGCATGGCGGTGGAGCACTCCGTCCTCTGCCTGACCTCCATCGACACCGCCCACGCCATCCTGACCGC
>JAJQAS010000289.1 GCA_021203685.1 Clostridiales bacterium
CGCTCTTGATGTCCTCAGAGGTGACGCTGGGGCCGTTCGGGCCTTCGTGGCAGGGGGGCATGGGAGGAGCGGGAGGGGCCAGGCGCAGGTGGACGGAGTTGTTCTTTTCGGCATACTCCAGCTCGGCCACGCCGTTTTCCTTCATAAAGTCGACCAGTTCTTTCAGTTCATCCAGTTTCATAGTGTACATTCCTTTCCTTGTGTGTGAGTATAGTCAGCGGTGTTGTGTGCGCCGCCGTTGGGATGGGATGATTTGTACCGCCTTGATTATCGCACACCGGAAAGCAACGGCGTGTGAACGGAAGATAAAATTCCGATGAAAAAGCGCTGAAAACTCATTTAGAGTGGTTAGCAGCTAGTGGTTAGTAGAACCTGACTAACAGCTCATCAGCGGAGCTGATGCATGTCAAACCTTCCGGAAGGCCAGGCAGCCGTTGTGGCCGCCGAAGCCCAGGGAGCAGGACAGCGCCAGCTCCACCTCGGCTTCCCGGGCCTGGTTGGGCACCACGTCCAAATCGCAGTCGGGGTCGGGCACCTGATAGCCCACGGTGGGAGGCACAATGCTCTGGGTCATGGCCAACACGGTGATGACCGCCTCGGTGGCGCCCGCCGCGCCCAGCATATGGCCGGTGGCGCCCTTGGTAGAGGAGACCATCAGTTTGTGGGCGGCCTCGTCGCCGAAGGCCCGCTTGATAGCCAGGGTCTCGGTCTTGTCGTTCATGGGGGTGGAGGTGCCGTGGGCGTTGATATAGGTCCTGGTGGGATCCTGGCAGCCGCCCGCCTCCTCCAGAGCCTGAGCGATGGCATCGCCGCCGCCCTCGCCTTCGGGGTCGGGAGCGGTGATGTGGTGGGCGTCGCAGGTGGAGCCGAAGCCGCAGATCTCGCAGTAGATCTTCGCACCCCGGGCCTTGGCGTGTTCATACTCCTCCAGCACCAGGGAGGCTGCGCCCTCGCCCATGACGAAGCCGTTGCGCTCCTTGTCAAAGGGGATGGAGGCTCGGTCGGGGTCGTCGGAGAGGGACAGGGCCTGACAGTTGATGAAGCCCGCCACGCCCACGGGGACGATGGTGGCCTCGGTGCCGCCCACGAACATGGCGTCGGCGTAGCCGTGCTTGATGGCCCGGTAGGCCTCGCCGATGGCGTGGGTGGAGGAGGCGCAGGCGGTGGCGATGCTCATGCAGGGGCCTTTGCAGCCGTGCTTGATGGCCACGGTGCCGGCGGCGGCGTTGCCCATCATGTTGGTGATGGTATAGGGGGAGACCCGCCGGGGGCCTTTGTTCAGGAGCTTGGTCTGCTCCTCCACCATGGTGTTCAGTCCGCCGATGCCGGAGGAGAAGTAGCAGCCCATCCGCTTGGGGTCGATGGTGCCCTCAATGCCGGAGTCCTGGGCGGCCTGGGCGGCGGCGGCTACCGCGTACTGAATGTTCAGGTCGTTGCGGCGGACCTCGCTGCGCTCCATATACAGCAGGGGGTTGAAGTCCTTGACCTCGGCGGCCATGGTGGCCCGGAAGTCGGTCAGGTCAAAGCGGGTGATTTTGCCGATGCCGTGCTTGCCGGCGATCAGGTTCTCCCACATGGTGGGGACATCGTTGCCGATGGCGTTGACAGCGCCAAGGCCGGTGACCACAACTCGTCTCATAGTGAAACATCCTTTCAAAACAATAAAAGTGCGGAACAGCGAAAAAAAGAAAAGTGCGAAAATAAAGTAAAAATTTGGCGAAAACAGCCAGACAAACAGTGTCTGCCCACGGCGGACCGTGGGTACACACCATCTGTCCGGCGGGGCAGGGAGCAGCCAGACAAACTGCCGCACCCTGCCCGCAGGGGTTGAGCTGTTAGCCGTTAGTCGTTAGCCATTAGTCAGGTGCTGCAAACCAAATGCGTAGTGCTTAAAAGGTAGCACCACCAAGCTAAAGGCTAAGAGCTAAACGCTAATAGCTATCACATAGCGATGCCGCCGTCCACGCGGATGACCTCGCCGGTGATATATTTGGCGTCGTCGGAGGCCAGGAAGGCCACGCAGTTGGCGATGTCCTCGGCCTTGCCCATGTGACCCATGGGGACGGTGGCCAGCAGGGCTTTCAGGGCTTCCTGGTCCATGGAGGCGGTCATGGGGGTCTCGATGGCGCCGGGGGCCACGGCGTTGCAGTTGACGCCCCGGGTGGCCAGCTCCCGGGCCACGGTCTTGGTCAGGGCGATGACGCCGCCCTTGGCGGCGGTGTAGTTGGCCTGGGCCGCGTTGCCCATCAGGCCGGAGACGGAGGAGATGTTGATGATCTTCCCGGCCTTTTTCTTCATAAAGTTGCGGTAGCAGGCTTTGATGGTGTTGAACATGGATTTCAGGTTGATGTTCAGCACCAGGTCCCAGTCCTGCTCGCTCATGGCCAGCAGCACCTTGTCCCGGCAGATACCGGCGTTGTTGACCAGGATGTCCACGCCGCCCATCTCCTTGATGACGGCCTTGACGTTGGTCTGCACCGCCTCGTAGTTGGATACGTCGCAGCGCTTAAAGCAGGCGGTGACGCCCCGCTCCTCGGCGATCTTGGCGGCGGCGGCGACGCCGTCCTCCTCGGCGCACAGGTCAAAGAGTACCACGGAGGCCCCTTCCTGGGCCAGTTTATCGGCAATGGCGAAGCCAATGCCACGGGCAGCGCCGGTGACCAGCGCGACTTTACCTTCTAATTTAGCCATAGATATTCGTCCTTTCTTAGCCCTTAACGGCGACCACGGCGGCCTGGAGCGTGGCGGCATTCTCCACGTGCAGGGCGGTGACGGTGGGGTCGATGCGTTTGATGAGACCGGTGAGGGTGTCGCCGGGTCCCACCTCGATGAAGGTGTCCACCCCGGCGGCCACCATGTTTTCCACAATGGTCTGCCAGCGGACGGGGTTCTCCACCTGCTTGCTCAGCAGCTCCTTGTACATCCCATCCTCATAGGGCTGGGCGGTGACGTTGGAGTAGAGGGTGTACTTGGGCGCGGCGAACTCCAGCGGGGCCAGCACGTCCACCAGGCCCACGGCGGCGGAGTGCATAAAGGGGGAGTGGAAGGCTCCGGCCACCTTCAAAGGAATTGCCCGGCCGCCTGCGGCCTTAACAGAGGCCCGGAAGTCCGCCATGGAGGTGGACAGCCCGGCGCACACGGTCTGGGCGGCGGAGTTGTAGTTGACGGGATAGACCTGGTCGGCCTGGGCCGCCAGCTCCTCCACCTTTTCCGGGGTCAGCTTGACCACAGCGCACATGCCGGTGCTGACCTGGTTGGAGGCATCCTGCATCAGCTCGCCCCGGCGGCAGACCAGCCGGAAGGCGTCCTCCGGCGACACCGCGCCGGAAAAGCCCAGGGCGGAGATCTCACCCACAGAGAAGCCCGCCAGCATGGCCGGCTCCACGCCCGCCTCCAGCAGGGCGTTGGCGGCGGCCAGCTCCACCACGAACATATCGGGCTGGGTGTTGGAGGTGATGGTCAGGTCCTCTTTGGTGCCGGTGAAGCACTGTTCGGAGGTGCCGGGACGGATGGCGTCGGCCATGTCGAACACAGCCTTGGCGGCGGGGCTGACCTGGGCCAGCTCCTGCCCCATGCCGGGGTACTGCGCGCCCTGGCCGGAAAATACAAACGCGATTTTACTCATAGATAACAACGCTCCAAACAACAGAATGGAATCAGTCTTGTTGGTTATCCCTTTGGTTCAGCCTTATGGGCATTTTTAGCTATTCGCTTTAGACTGGCAGTACCTGACTAACAGCTAACGGCTAATAGCTTATCACAACGCGGCTGAGTAAAAGGGATAGTCAGAAGTCTTTTTTGTGCTGCGGAAGAGCGGTCATGCCCGCCCGCCGCAGAGATGGGGGGTCTGCAGTCGCCCCGGCCCGCGGACAGCGCGTCCGCCCGCAGGCCGGGAGAAGCGGAAACGTTCAGCCCAGCTTGGACTCGATGAAGGAGACCAGCTCGCCGATGGTGGTGACCTTCTGGTCCAGCTCCAGCTCGGCGTCCAGCTCTTCCTCCAGCTCCATGACCATCTCGACGGTCTCCAGGGAGTCGATGCCCAGGGACTCGAAGGTGGTCTCGGGGGTCAGCTCAGAGGCGTCGCGGCCAGTGTGGTCGGCCAGAACGGCGGCAACCTTAGCAAAAATATCCATTGTTTTGTCCTCCAGAAAAAATTTTAGTAAAGAATGGAGACGGATGCTTTTTTGAGAAAGAAAAGAATCCATCAAAAATAATCATAGCGGACATCCCTGTATTTGTCAAGCATGGAAGTGAGGAATTCTGAACAAAAAAGCGGCGATTTTCTAGTTTTTGTAACGATGAGATGGGGGAAATTCCCCGGAAGGGACCTGCCTGAGCCACCCGGTCCGGTTCCGGCGGAACGAGTCGCCGCGCCCCTGTCGGCGCCGCCCGCCTTTTCGGACAAACAGTGGGAAATGTACCTTGACATACCGTTGCGCCCTGTTATAATGAGAACACAACTTAACAGCCTTATCAAGAGTGGCGGAGGGTACGGCCCTGTGAAGCCCGGCAACCTGCCTTTGCGGCAAGGTGCCAATTCCGGCGGTTAATGATCGAAAGATGAGGATAGCTCCTTTCTCAAACGTTCCGCCTGGCGGAACGTTTTTTGCAACCTGCGGCTGTTTTGTTCTGTCCCCGGAGGCGAAGCCGCCTCTCCCTGTACATTGAACATAGAAAGAAGGACAACCATGACAAACCGCATTTTTACCTCTGAATCTGTCACCGAAGGCCACCCCGACAAGGTCTGCGACCAGGTCTCCGACGCGGTGCTGGACAGCATTCTGGCCCAGGACCCCATGGCCCGGGTGGCCTGCGAGACCTGCACCACCACCGGCATGGTGTTGGTGATGGGCGAGATCACCACCACCGCCAAAATCGACATCCCCTCCATTGTCCGGGGGACGGTGGGGCGCATTGGCTACGACGACCCCGCTTACGGCTTCGATGCCGACACCTGCGCCGTGTTCACCACCCTGGACAAGCAGTCCCCGGATATCGCCATGGGGGTCAACAACTCCTACGAGTACAAGGCCGACGCCGCCGATGCCGCCGACCTCATCGGCGCGGGCGACCAGGGCATGATGTTCGGTTACGCCTGCCGGGAGACCGAGGAACTGATGCCCGCCCCCATCGCCCTGGCCCACAACCTGACCCGCGCCCTGTCCGAACGCCGCAAGAGCGGCGCATTGCCCTGGCTGCGCCCCGATGGCAAGAGCCAGGTCACGGTGGCTTACGACGAAAACGGCGACGTGGAGTGGTGCCCCGCCGTGGTGGTCTCCACCCAGCACGACCCGGACATCTCCATCAAGGACCTGCGGGAGGCCGTCATCGAGGAGGTCATCCGCCCCAACCTGCCCAAGCGCTGCCTGCGCCCGGAGACGAAAATTTACGTGAACCCCACCGGACGCTTCGTGGTGGGCGGCCCTGTGGGCGACTCCGGCCTGACCGGGCGGAAGATCATTGTGGACACCTACGGCGGAGCCGCCGCCCACGGCGGCGGGGCTTTCTCCGGCAAGGACCCCACCAAGGTGGACCGCAGCGCGGCCTATATGGCTCGCCATGTGGCGAAGAATCTGGTGGCTGCGGGCCTGTGCAGGCGCTGCCAGATCGAGCTGGCCTACGCCATCGGCGTGGCCCGGCCCGTCTCCGTGCTGGTAGACAGCATGGGCACCGGCGTGGTGTCCGACGAGAAGCTGGCCCAGATCGTCAGCGAGGTCTTTGACCTGCGCCCCGCCTCCATCATCTCCTATCTGGACCTGCGCCGCCCCATCTACGAGCAGACTGCCGCCTACGGTCACTTTGGCCGCCGGGACCTGGATCTGCCCTGGGAGCGGCTGAACCGGGTGGAGGAATTGAAGGACCGGGTGTAATTTGGATATCCGGCAAGCAAACAGCAGACAAACGACTTTCCGGGGACCGCTGCGGCGGTCCCCCTTTTCGCCCCAATCTGACCTGATAAAAAAGAATAAAACTGGCACTACAAATCAGGTCAATTCCCTGCTATGCTTACACCATCCACAGGGGCCCCTGTGGATGAACCACATCTACATTTAAACGATGTCTCTCATATACCAACATACCTCATGGGAGTGATAGGAAATGGAAAAAAGCAGATACGAGCTGAATAAGGAACTGGCTCAAATGCTCAAGGGCGGCGTCATCATGGACGTGACCACCCCGGAACAGGCTAAAATCGCGGAGGACGCGGGGGCCTGCGCAGTGATGGCGCTGGAGCGCATCCCGGCGGACATCCGCGCCGCCGGAGGCGTCTCCCGGATGAGCGACCCGGCCATGATAAAGGGCATCCAGGAGGCGGTGACCATCCCCGTTATGGCGAAGTGCCGCATCGGGCACTTCGTAGAGGCCCAAATCCTGGAGGCCATCGAGATCGATTACATCGACGAGAGTGAGGTCCTCTCCCCTGCCGACGATGTGTACCACATCGACAAGACCCAGTTCAAGGTTCCCTTCGTCTGCGGAGCCAGAGATTTGGGCGAAGCCCTGAGGCGCATTGCAGAGGGCGCGTCCATGATTCGCACCAAGGGCGAACCGGGCACCGGCGATGTGGTGCAGGCGGTGCGGCATATGCGGGCTATGAACGCGGAAATTCGCCGGGTGCAGAACCTGCGGGAGGATGAGCTGTACGAGGCGGCGAAAAACCTGCAAGTCCCCGTGGAGCTGCTGCGGTACGTCCACGAAAACGGCAAGCTGCCGGTGGTCAACTTCGCCGCCGGCGGCGTGGCGACCCCGGCGGACGCGGCGCTGATGATGCAGCTGGGGGCCGAGGGCGTTTTTGTCGGCTCCGGCATCTTCAAGTCCGGCAACCCCGCCAAGCGTGCGGCGGCCATCGTTCAGGCCGTGACCAACTACACCGACGCCAAGCGCATTGCGGAGCTGTCTGCCGGGCTGGGCGAGGCCATGGTGGGCATCAACGAGGACGAGATCGCCCTGCTGATGGCCGAGCGGGGCAAGTAAGTATGGCAATCGGCATTTTGGCGCTTCAGGGCGCTTTCGCGGAACACGGGGCCATGCTGGACCGGTTGGGGGCGGAACACTTTGAAATCCGCCAGCGGCGGGACCTGGAACGCCCCATGAACGGTCTCATTCTCCCCGGCGGGGAAAGCACCGTCATGAACAAGCTGCTCCGGGAGCTGGACCTGTATCAGCCGCTGAAAGCGATGATTCAGGAGGATCTGCCGGTGCTGGGCACCTGCGCCGGGCTGATTTTGTTGGCCCAATCCGTGGAGGGCGGTCAGCCCTGCTTCGGCACCATGGACATCCGGGCGGTGCGCAACGCCTACGGGCGGCAACTGGGTAGCTTTTTCGGTGAGGCCCCCTTCGCCGGGGGCGAGAGCATCCCGCTGGTGTTCATCCGCGCCCCGTACATCGCGGCGGTGGGGCCGGAGGCGGAACCGCTGGCCCAGGTGGACGGGCGCATCGTTGCCGCCCAGCAGGGCAACCAAATTGCCACAGCCTTCCACCCGGAGCTGACCGACGATTTGACAGTGCATCGGAGATTGTTAGCTCTTAGCTGTTAGTGGGCGAGCGGTTGCCGTTTCGTCAGCACTTTTGCCCAGTGTAATACAACTTTTTCACACGCAACCACGATTTATCGAGAAAAGAGGAACCAACGATGAAACAAAACAAAGTATACCGGCTGGCGCTGGTGGGCCTGTTCGCGGCCCTGAGCTATGTGGTCTTTACCT
>JAJQAS010000208.1 GCA_021203685.1 Clostridiales bacterium
GGCTGGGCCGTCTGGCGGTGCTCCAGTTTCGCCTGGAGCAGCCGGAGCTCTTCCGCGCCTTTTTGTTCCTCCGCCCGGAGCCGCTGCACTTCGGCCTCCAGGCGTTCCAGCGCGGCCGCTCGCTTTTGGCTCTCCTCCAAAAGCTGCTGCACACGCTCCTCCAGGTCCGCTCCGTGCGCGCTCCTCCGCTGGGGCAGCGGCATCAGGGTGGGGTAGGCCAGGTAGTTGGTGCTCTCGTCAAAGCCGTGGACGACTGCGGTTTTTTCTTTCATATTTTTCTCTCCATCTCTCTGTTCAGATAGTCCCAAAGGGGCAGGTCATTCCCAGCGGGTGCCGGTGTACATGTCTGTTGTGTTTGCGTTGGAAGTGTCCAGCCAGGACGGGTCGAAATCGGTCAGGGCAGAGCAGCTATCAAACATACAGTACATATCCGTCACATTGGAGGTATTCCAGCCAGACAAATTCAGCGATGTCAGAGCAGAGCATCCGCCACCAAACATATGTTCCATATCTGTCACGTTGGAAGTATCCCAGCCGGACAAGTCCAGTGAGTTCAGGGATGAGCATCCAAAAAACATATAGCTCATGTCCGTTACGTTAGCAGTGTTCCAATTGCTGAGGTCCAGCGATGTCAGGGAAGCACAGCAAAACAGCTGGCTCATATCCGTCACGTTGGAGGTATCCCAACTGGACAGATCCAGCGACTGCAAATCGAAGCAGTACATGAACATTCTGTTGATGTTGGTCACGCTGGAAGTGTCCCAGCCAGATAAGTCCAACTTTGTCAGAGATTCACAGGAGGAAAACATCCCACTCATATCCGTCACTTTGGATGTGTCAAATCCAGACAGATTCAATGTTGTTAAAGCAGCGCAACCAGAAAACATCCAACTCATATCTGTCACATTGGATGTGTCAAATCCAGACAGATTTAGATTTGTCAAAGCTGCGCAATCGTAGAACATATCGAACATATCCGTCACACCAGAGGTGTCAAAGTTTCCGTCAAAGTGGATTGCCGTCACATCAGTATATCCTTGGAATAAACATGCGCAGGAACTTCCTGCAATCACACCTCCGTCCCCAGCGATATACTGCACCGTTCCCTCCGTCCAACATAAGACACTGTGGTCTTTCCCCTGGGAAATATCCGCCGCTTCCTCCGGCGCCTCTGTCAGGGTATCCAAGAAATAAATTTCCGTGACATCTGTTGTCAGCGTGACCCCATCCAGAGAAGTATAGATGTAGTAATCATCCTCATCGGTCATTGCGTCACCGTTTTCGCCGGTCACCTCTATAGGACACACCCCGGACTGCAGCACACCGCCCACCACGACCTCCGCATCAATATCCGCTTCGGACACTTCGGTGCTCTCTGTGGCAGAACTTTCCTCATAGGGCACTTCCGCAGACACGCCGCCATCTGTGTCCACAGTCTCACTGCGGCCCCCCGCAAAACAGACCAGCAGGCCCACCGCCAGCGCCGCCACAGCGGCCCCTGCCAGGGCCAGCGTCCGCTTCCGCTTTTTGACGCGCGCCTCCTCCAGGCGGCTCTACACCTCCGCATCGATTTGTTTTTGCTCCTCCTCGGTCCACCGGACGGTGCCCCCCTGGGGCACCTGCATCAAAGTAGGGTACGCCAGATAGTCGGTGCTCTCGTCAAAGCCGCAGTCAGGGCAGATCACTCCCGGGCCGTTCTCCCGGCCGCAGCGGGGACAGACCCAGCGGTCACTGCCTGATATTCCCTGCATATATGTGTCTTTCATGAACCCTCACTCCGTTCCATCCGGTGATATCGTTTTTCAGACCGACAAAGGCTGTGCGCCATCGGCGCCGCTCTCTCACAAAAGCATGACACCCCATATTGTATTTCATGATCTGGTTATCCCTTTGAATCAGCCACGCTGATGAGCTGTTAGCTATTAGCCGTTAGCTGTTAGTCAGGCACTGCAAATGATAGGCGCAGAGCCTGAAAGCCAGCACTCCCAAGCGAATAGCTAAAAGCTAACAGCTGCGAGCTAAAATGCTCATAAGGCCGCGGAAAGGGAATAGCCAGTTTTCATTATATCATAGATTGGCAAGCGTGCGGTAGATTTAACCAAACTTTTCTTTCTGCCCCGCCCGTTTTTTTACTTACCTGCAAGGGGCCCTTTCCGGGCCGATGGGGACAACTCACAAAAAGCCGTCCCGCTGTTCCATGTTTTTCAGCGTTATTTTTTGGAGAAATTCCTTTCTCTCCCCGTGTATCCTGTTATAATAATGGCTGTTAAGAGACAGGAGCGTACGTTTATGGAACTTTTAGACATTGTTGACAAGGCAGGCCGTCCCACCGGCCTGACCGTGGACCGGGAGACCGCCCACCAGGAGGGCATCCGGCACCGCACCTCCCACGTCTGGCTGCTGCGCCGCCGGGGGGACACCGTAGAAGTCCTGCTGCAAAAGCGCAGCCGGGAAAAGGACTCCTTCCCCGGCTGCTACGATATCTCCAGCGCCGGGCACATCCCTGCCGGCGTGGACTTCGTCCCCTCCGCCCTGCGGGAGCTGAAAGAGGAGCTGGGGCTGGACGCCGCGCCGGAGGATCTGGTCTATTGCGGCCAGCGGCGGTTTTCCTGCCACGCGATTTTTCACGACCGCCCCTTTTGGGACAACCAGGTCAGCAACGTCTACGCCCTTTGGCGGGACGTAGAGCCGGAGGCGCTGACCCTCCAGACCTCTGAGGTGGAGGAAGCGCGCTGGTTCCCCTTCCGGGACTGCCTGGCGGCGGTGAAAAGCGGCAGCCTCCCCAGCTGCATCTATGTGGAGGAATTGGAACTGGTGGCCGCCGGAGCGGGACTGGCCCAGGAGATTTTGGGATAATTTGTGGCGAAAAGAAACACCAGGGCGGTACCCAGTGAGTTGGGTTCCGCTCTGGTGTTTTTGTGTTTTCAATGCGGCCTTTACAGCCGGGAAATGGCGATACCCGCCAGGATGATGACCACGCCCAGCACCTTCCGCTTGCCGGGCCGCTCCTTCAAAATCAGCGCGCCGAACAGGAAGATCCAGATGAAGCTGGTGGCCGTGATGCAGGGCAGCACCGACACCGGCACGTAGATCAGCGCCACCTGGTTCAGCGCCAGGGAAAGGAACAGCAGCCCGTAGGAGATGATGACCCGGGGGTTGAGAAACTTCCAGATGAATCCCTTTTTGCCGGTGGTGTTGGCCTGCTGTTTGAGCAAGATCTGGCTGGTGGTGGAGAGGAACACCGCGATAAACGCCGCGCCGTAGCACACCGCCGGGGTGATGAAATCAGTGTTCATCGGACATGCTCACCACCATTCCAATGATAATCACGATGATGCCCACCACCTGCTTGACGGTGATGGCCTCGTGGAAGATGACCACCGCCCACACAAAGATGAGCATATAGCTGATGCCCTTGCGCAGGTAGGCCGTTGTCAGGGGCAGCCGCTCCAAAATCAGCTGCCACGCGACGGCGTAACCCCCCAGAATCGCCACCGCCGCGCAGAACCAGAACAGGTACATGGGGGACAGGAAGGGGTACTTCCCCCCCAGCTTGAGGAAGGGGGAGGTCAGGCTCTCGAAGAAGATGGCGACGATCGCCAGCGCGTAGAGGTTGCGCTTTTTGTCCAAAAAATGATCTAACAAGGGTGTTTCCTTCTTTTTTAGGATGCGGGGATAGGGGTGGTGTGTTGCGTTAGTCACAACGGAGCCACCCGGAAGGATACCCGCTCACCCTGTAGGGGCGGCCCGTGGCCGCCCTGGGTAAGAAGGTGGTTTTCCGGGCGGCAGGGGCCGCCCCTACACAAAACAGCGTGGTTTTCCTCAAAGTTGAGGAAGCCAGTCCTGCAACAGACGAACAGGTCAACGAATCACTGAATCTTGCTCACCAAAATCCGCAGCTTGCCGTTGGCGTCGCTGGGGATCTCCTCCATCCACTGGAACCGGAAGGCGAACTCGTTCCGCAGCACCGCCCCCAGCTTTTCGGTGATGATGGCCTCCACCTCGGCCTGCCGCGCCTCCGGCACGCCGGGGTCCCGGACCATCAGGATGGTGATGTTCTCGTAATCTTCCTGAATGACCCGGTACTGGATGACCTCTTTGATGTAGTTCATGATGACCGCCACGTTGCCCCACTCGGTCACGTCGCCGTTCTTGTGGTGGATGACGTCGTTCATGCGGCCCTTGACCCGCTTGACGAACCGGAGACCCGCCTTGGTGTAGGTCTCCATGCTGTCGCCGGAGACATAGTTGATGATGGGCAGGTCGGTCTTGAACAGCGGCGTGATGACGGCGGGGCCATCGTCGGCGGGGCCGCTCAGGTCGGCGTTGTAGATGTTGACCACGTGGGTGTCGCTGTTCACCTGGTACTCGTCCCGTCCGGGGAGGCGCACCACGCAGGACCCCGTCTCGCTCATGCCGTAGGCGTCCACCAGGCCGGGGCCAAAGACCTCGGTGAGCAGCTCCCGGGAGGCGTCGTCCATCATCTCCCCGAAGGGGGTGTAGAACTTGGGCTGGTGGCAGGGGACGTTGTTCTTCTTGGCGTAGGCCGCCACCCGCACCAGCACGTTTTTGTGGTTGTAGAGGTAATCGGGCTTGTAGTCGTTGATCTCCTGGAGCAGTTGCTCGCTGGTCAGCCGGTTTTTCAAGGCGTCGGACATCTGCTTGCGGCGCAGGATGCCGAAGCGCTGCACCACTGAGTCCCGCTCCTTCACCGGCCCGTGGAGGCTGTTGGGGCGGCACATGGTCTTGCCCGTGAAGGGGTTGTACCCCGGCATGGACAGCACCCGCAGCCAGTTGGCGGTCATCCAGGCGTTCTCCTGGGGAGAGACCAGGGTGCGCAGCGGCGCGCCGGAGGAGCCGGAGGTGGGGGAGACGTGCCAGTGCTCGTACTTCTTGGGGTTCGCGGCGGCTTCGGTGTCCATCCACTGCCGCAGCTCCGCCTTGGTCAGCACCGGGAACTTGTACAGGTCGGCGGCGGTCTGGTAGTCGCCGGGGACAGTGTCGCTGGCCACAAACCGGCTCCGGTAGAAGGGGATCTCCCAGGCCCGCTGCATCAGCGTCTGGATTTTTTCGTTTTGCGTCTCCACCAGGCGCTTGTAATCCTTGGCCCGGATGGGTTTGTTGTAGAGGGTGGTCAGGTCCCGCAGGGCGTAGACGTTCTCCAGCTTTCGGTCTGTGGCGTAGCTCATGGACGGTTCTCCTTTGCGTATTATTTAAGAGACAAATCACTATTAGTATATGTAAAATTAGCAATTAGCAGTGTGCAATGTGCAATGACCGGGTTTTCAGCCGTGGCTGTATGTCCCGGAACGCAGCTAAAAACAACGGTCAACCAGGGAATGTCGGCGTTTGATTTTCCCATAATTGCAAATTGCACATTGCAAATTCGACCAAATCATTCCAGAGGCTATTTTATTCCCAAATCAGCCCCTGTACCCCGTCCCCGGTGGAAACTTCCACCCGGAGCAGGGACTGGATGTGCTGCATCCGGCGGTTCAGCTCCTCCCGGGTGGGGGCGGAGACGATGAGGGCCAGCCGGGAGGTCTTGTCGGTGTGGCCCTCCCGGTTTTCCATACCCAGGCGCAGCTTGTCCAGCTGGTTCCGGTGGACGTAGGGCAGGTTTTGCACTTCCTCCATCCCGGAAAGGGCGGTCACTTTCCCCACGGGAATATAGAAGGCCATGTACCCGCAGTAGCACTGCTGGGGCAGAATCTCCGGCATCTCGGTTTGCTGGCCGGTGGCGATGTTCAGCAAAAATTTCTCGGTACACAGGCCGGTGGAGAGGGAGATCAGGTCGGAGGAGATGAACACCCCGCCACCTCTGGCCGCGGTCTCCATCAGGTAAATTTCATCCCCGTCCATGATATACTCGCTGTGGGTGATGCCCTGTTTCAGGCCGAAGCCGGTGATGATGCGCCGGTTCAGGTCCAGCACCCGCTGCGTCAGTTCCTCGTCCGCCGTAGAGGGCATAATGCGGCTCTTGGCGGCATAGGCGTCGGGAATGTCGAAATAGAGGGTGTCCCCGCAGGTCAGGTTTTCAAACTGGTAGTTGAAGGAGAGACCCTCCACCACGAACTCCCGGCCTGTGGCCAGCCGCTCCACGATGACCCCGCCGTTGGAGGACCAGCGGGCGGCCTCGGCGTACTTCTCCCGCAGCTCAGCCGCATTTCGGACAGCCTGGACGCCCCGGCTGCCCTGGGTGTCCAGGGGCTTGATGATGACCGCGCCCCCCAGCTGGGCGTAGTAGTCCTCCGCCTCTTCCAGTGAGAACACCGTCCGGTTGGGCAGCTGGGGGATGCCCAGCTGGGCCAGCTTCTGGCGCATCAGGGCCTTGTCGGTGAAGAGACACCCCGTCTCGTAGCCGATGCCGGGGAGGCCCATCTCCTGGGCCACATAGGCCACGGTGCGCACGGCGATGTCCGTCTGGTCGGTGATGACCCCGTTGATCTGCTCCGCCCGGGCAAAGGCCAAAATTTCCTCTTTGGCCCGCACGTCGATGAGCAGCTCTTTGGTGAGATAGGGGCGAAAGGCTTCGCCAATGACCGGCGCGGCCAGCAGAACCTGATAGCTCTCCGCCGCCTTTTGCACCAGCGGGAGCTGGAAGTCTCCCGCGCCCACGATGAGTATCTTTTTCACCGGACGGTCGCCTCCTCCACGTTCAGCGTCTCCCGCACCACGTACTGGGGGGAGTTGTTCAGCGAGATATAAATGCGGCCGATATACTCCCCGATCAGCCCCAGCAGGAACATGATCATGCCGCCCAGAAAGAGCAGGGTCGCCATGAGGGAGCTGTAGCCCACCGCCACGGAGGGAACCACCAACTTGTGAATGATGGTGTAAATACCTGTGATGACCCCCACAAAGGCGCAAATCACGCCCAGGGTAGTGGCAAGCCGCAGGGGCTTGACGGAAAAGGCGGTGAAGCTGTTCATCCACAGGGCGAAGGACTTTTTGAAGTTATAGTGTCCCACGCCGATGGTGCGCTCCCGCTCCTCCATGACCACGTTGGTCACCCGGCTGGTGGCCCGGAGCATCAGGCCGGACAGGTAGGGGTAGGGGTTGGTGTAGCGAATGACCTCGTCCTTGACGAAGCGGCGCATCACCGAGTAGTTGGAGAATTTCAAATCCTTGTCCTTGCCCAGCAGCCAGTTGGCCACGGTGTCGTTGACCTTGGAGCCGAAGTTTTTCAGGCCCGACTGGGTCTTTTTGGGGTATTTGGCGATGGAAACGTCGTAGTCGCCGCTCTCCAGCGGGGCCAGCAGGTCCCAGAACCGGTCGGTGGGGCACTGGAGATCGTCGTCGATGAAGGCCACATAGTCCCCGGTGGTGTAGTGGCAGCCGCAGATGAGGGCGTTGTGTCGCCCGCCGTTTTTGGCAAGGTCGATGACCTTCACCCGCCGGTCCTGGGCGGCCTGCTGCCGCAGCACACCCAGCACACCGTCCGGGGAGCAGTCGTTCACCGCCACAATTTCGTAGTCATACTCCGGCCGCTGGGCCACCACGTCACGAATTTCGTCCATGACCAGGGCCACGGAGCCTTCGCTGGCGTAGCAGGGGATGACAAAGCTGATGGTTTGCATAGTTCTCTCCCTTGTTTCTCTAACAAAATACAAGCGATTCATCGGGTCTCACTGTGCAATCAGAGAGCAGTTTTCCGGGCGGCCAAGGTGTATAGTGAAGTAAGATAGGTAACAGGTAGTGAAGGG
>JAJQAS010000292.1 GCA_021203685.1 Clostridiales bacterium
GTCTCTTCACAGGTGTTACCCATGTGTCTCTTGACACACGGGCCGCCCCTACAGGAGCGGGCCGTTTCCCCATAATTGCACATTGCTAATTCCTAATTGCAAATTAAGAGTAAAACTCCTTGACCGCATCGATAACCTCCTGGCAGTCCTCCGCCGTCAGGCCGTAATACATGGGCAGACGGGTCAGCCGCTCGGACTCCCTGGTGGTGTACACGTCCTCCCCGTGGAAGCGGCCAAAGCGTTTCCCGGCGGGGGCGGTGTGCAGGGGGATGTAGTGGAAGGCGGAATAGATGTCCCGCTCCTTCAGGAAGGCAATGAGCGCCGTCCGCTCCTCCAGGTCTTTGCACTTGATGTAGAACATATGGGCGTTGTGGACGCAGCCCTCCGGGATGATGGGCAGCTCGAGCTTCCCCGCCTGCGCCAGAGGGGTCAGGCCCTCATAGTAGCGGTTCCAGGTGGCCATGCGGTCGTCGTTGATTTTGTCCGCGTCCTCCAGCTGGGGATAGAGATAAGCGGCATTCAGGTCGCTGGGAAGATAGCTTGAGCCGTAGTCCACCCAGGTATACTTGTCGATCTGCCCCCGGATGAACTTACTGCGGTTGGTGCCTTTTTCCCGGTAAATTTCCGCCTGCTCCACCTGCTCCGGGTGGTTGACCAGCACGGCGCCGCCCTCACCCATGGCGTAGTTTTTCGTCTCGTGGAAGCTGTAGCACCCTACGTCGCCGATGGCGCCCAGGGCCTTGCCCTTATACCAGCCCATGACACCCTGGGCGGCGTCCTCCACCACCTTGAGGCCGTGGCGGCGGGCGATGTCCAGAATGGTGTCCATCTCGCAGCCCACGCCGGCGTAGTGGACCACGCAGATGACGGTGGTTTTCTCGGTGATGGCGTCCTCGATTTTGGCCTCATCAATGTTCATGGTGTCGGGCCGGATGTCCACAAACACCACCTTCGCCCCCCGCTGCACAAAGGCGTCCGCCGTGGAGACAAAGGTGTAGGCAGGCATAATGACCTCATCCCCCGGCTGCACGTCGCACAGCAGGGCGGCCATCTCCAGTGCGCTGGTGCCGGAAGTGGTCAGCAGCGCCTTGGCCGCGCCGGTCTTTTCCTCCAGCCACTGATGGCATTTCAAAGTGAATGGCCCATCGCCGCAGAGCTTGTGGTTGGCGATGGCCTGGGCCATGTATTCTGGCTCCCGGCCTGTGGAAGGGGGAATATTAAAGGGAATACGCATGAAAATCAGCCTCCAAAATTGATGATCGGGTCAATTTTTCTCTTTCCGTTTTGCCCGCGCTGCGCCGCCTCTCCGGCGCAGCAGCAGCACGCAAACACCCCGCACCGCGATGGCGGCCAGGGCTGCGCCGCTGGCGGCCATACCGACGTTCAGCCAGGGCATGGCGTATTTTAAGACAATTTCGTGGTCGCCCGCTTCGATGACCGCGCCCATATAGAGCTTGTCCACCTGGAACAGCTCGGTCTCCTCGCCGTCCACCCAAAGGGTCCAGCCCCTGGTGTAGGGGATGGAGAAGGTCAGCAGCCGGGTGCTGCTGGCGGAGATGGACCCGGTGACGGAATCGCCGTCCTCCTCCACATTCTCCAGCATCTCCTGGCGCAGGGCGGTCACGTCCTCCACGTAGTCCTCCATGGGCAGACAGAACACCCGGAAGTCCTCATAGGTGAACTCGCCCGCTTCCGTGAAGATCAGGGTACACTCCGCCGTCCCCTCCTGGCTGTAGCCCAGGTTGAAGGAGAAACCGGAGGTCTCGAAGTAATAGGTCTGGCGTTTGCCGTGGAGTCGGGTGGTGGTGGTGGTGCCGTTGGCTCTCACCTTGAGTTCACACAGGTCGGAGGTTTTGTCGCTGGCGTAGTTGATACCCTCCAGATAGAGGTAGGTCTCGCACCCCGCCGCGCCGTCGAAGGTGAAGGTGATGGAGGCGTTTTCCTCCGTCACGGTGATGGTTTTGGTCTCCTCATCCAGGGTCAGGCCGTGGGTCTCCGCCACCTGGCAGTCCACTTCCTGCACCGTCAGGTCGGTCTCCCCTTCTGTCAGTCCCGCCTCGTCCAGAAGCTGGGCCGTCTCGTCGGAGACCACGGCGTTTTGCAGCACCGCCTGCTGCTTTTCCGCGAAGTTCAGGGTGCTGTACTCGCTCTCGGTCATGTAGGAGGTGTAGGTGTACCCCAGGGACAGGGCGTACTGGTTCTCATAAATCAGAACGCCGTCGCTCTCTTCCGCCAGAGAGAAGCCGTAGGGGACCCGTTCGCCCTCATCCTCCGCTTCCACGCAGTAATATTTGACACAGGCCAGGGCCTCCAGGCTGGCCCGGGCGTCGAACCCCCGCAGGTCAAAGGACTGGGCCGCCGTGTTCAGGTTGAATTCCAGGTAGGTCTCCGTCAGACCGGAGGGGATCACGGAGTAATAAGAAGTGGTGCCATAATAGCCCACAGCCATCGCCTGGTTGGACCGCCGGGCCGACTGCTCCACCCGGTAAAAGCTGTCGTCCTCCAGGGCGGCAGCCGCAGCGGCTGCGGTGTCCGTCAGGCTGCTCTGCACCTCCCCGGCCTCCACACAGGAGTCGGTGTAGTCCCCCACGCCGCTGCGGAAGGCGGCGTTGCTGTTGACCGCCAGGGTCAGGATCAGGGTCAGCGACAGCAGCGTCTTTTTCTGGTAGGTGTTGGAGGCGAACAGGTCCATCGTCAGCACCGCCAGCAGCGTCGCCGCCAGCAGCAGCAGACCCACATACCGGGCGGCATCCGGCTCCTGCCCGCAGAGGACCAGGCCGATATAGATGCCCCCCGCCACCAGCAGCCCCCGTTTTTCCCGCGCCTCCAGGTGCAGGAACTCCGGCAGCAGATAGGCCAGCACCAGGGAGCCCATCAGGGCGAAGCCGTAGCACCAGCGGTTGGTGACATAGCCAAAACCGTTCATGATCTTGCCGAACAGCGGCACGCAGATCATCACGGTGCAAATAATAACGCCGGTTTTCAAAGGCCGGAACCGCTTTTCCTTCTGGAAGAACAGCAGCACGATGGCCAGCAGCGTCAGCCCGGCAAAGCTGAGGATAGCCCAGCTCTGCCCGCTGGGGACCGCCGCGGTCAGGTCATCAAACAGTTTTTCGTAGTAATTCCAGCTGTAGGCAAACAGCGAGGTCAGGCCGCTCTGTTCCCCCGACCGGCTGCTGGTCAGGAAGGAGTAGACCGTGGGCAGCAGGATGACGCCGGACAGGGCCATGCCCCAGAAGTACACGCCGATGAGCTTGAAGATCTCGCTGACGATGCGCTTTACATCTGTCCCGTGGAGGAAGATCAGCCGCACCAGCAGGTAGAGGGCCATCATCAGCGTGTTCATATAGGCCAGGTAGTAGCCGCTGATGAAGTTCAGGCACACCGTCACCAAAAACAGGCCGCCCTTGCGCTTGTGGAGGAACCGCTCCACCCCGGCCAGCATCAGGGGCAGGTAGATAAGACAGGGGGTCTGGAACACCGGCTGCCGCACCAGGATATAGAGGGAGTAGCCGCAAAAGGCGTAAGATGCGCCGCCGCAGACGACCTCCATCTTGCTGGTGCGCCCCATCTCCAGCAGCAGCCACATCACCGCCAGGCCGCTGCAATAGATGCGCAGCATACACAGGACGTTGTAAAGGGCCTCCATGCAGTCCACCGGGGTGAACAGGCACAGCAGCATCAGCGGGTCCCGCCGGATGACGTCCAGCACGTCCATGCCCATACCCGCCTCAAAGGTGAACTGGGGCAGGTGCAGCACGCCGGTGGTTCGGAGCTCCTCTACCACAGAGAGGGCGTAGTTCCGCAGGAACACCATGGAGGCGTACTGCTGCTGGAGGCCGTCCACCGTCCAGACCATGGACTTCCCGTTGGTATAGAAGGGCAGCACCACCGCCGTGGCCAGCACCACGAACGCCGCCGTGAAGATCAGCACGCAGCGGACGCCCAGGGTGTGCCGCTGGTAAAAGCTCTGGCGGCCAGGGTGCAGCGTCCGGGCGGGGGGATTGGGCGGGTTCCAGAAGTTCCCGTTCCGCAGCACCCACTTCACCGGCCGCACCGCCCAGGGCAGGCAGGCGATGACCACCAGCATCAGCGCCAGCGCCAGCCCCGCCAGGTAGCCCAGCTTGCCCAGCCGGTCGGAGAACAGGTCCATCAGCACCGTGCTGAACAGGATGGTGACCGGCCGCTGCCACAGATACGCCTCCGGCCAGGACTCGCTCAGGTCAGTGATCGCTGGCAGCCGCCGGTTGGGCATCAGCGCCAGCAGCCCGAAAATCAGGCACAGCACCAGTACATACCATCCCAGCCGCACCAGCGGCCCATAGTGGCCAATGATGCCGCTGGAGAGGCTGGCATAGCTCTTGTTGCCCTTGAAAAAGGCCGCCAGCCGGTACAGAAAGTCCGACTTCCACCAACAGACGGCCAGCACGGCGGCCAGCCCCGCCAGAGAGATCAGTTTTGTTTCAATTTTATCCAGCAGCAGTCCCCGCTGCTGGGCATCGGTCCACCGCCCCAGCAGGAACAGGGGCAAAAACACCAGCGCCCGGGCCAGGCAGAACCGGTCGCCGATCCAGCCCAGCAGGCCGGAGAGGCACCCCACCGCCAGGGTCAGGACAACGAGCAGCCGCCGGTCCCATTTGGTCTGTTCCAGCCACAGCATCAGCAGCAGATATTCCGCGAAAACCAGAAACAGCCACGAGGCCCCGGGGGTATTGAACAGGGCAAAGCCAGGCGTCCCTCCCAGGGCCGCCTGGATCCAGAACAGCAGCAGTTTTTGCACCAGGTACAGCCCCGCAAAGGCCATGCTGAACCGCACCAGCCGCTCCCGGGTGTTGATGACCTCCCTGGAAAGGCTGCCGAACAGGAACGCCAGGGCGGGATACCCCGCGATCTGGTCAAAGTTCCACAGGGCTTTCACCGGACGCAGACTGGTCCCCGTGGGCAGGCACTGCACACAGGCGATGGCCAGCAGCATCAGCAGCCCCAGGTGGTATTCCCGCTTTTGGATGGTTTTTGAGTACACGGCTACATTTCCCTCTTCTTACGGTTGTCCGGTCAGCGGCCCAGATCGGACTTGATCTGCGTGGTGGAGACCTCCGGCGTCCGGGGGAGATAGACCACCTCGCAGTAGTCTTTCAGGAAGTCGAATTTGCCCTCCCAGTCGTCGCCGATGACGAAGGTGTCCACCCGGAACTCCTTCACGTCGGAGACCTTCTGGTCCCAGCAGGTCTCCGGAATGACCAGGTCCACGTAGCGGATGGCCTCCAGCAGCTGCTTGCGCTGTTCGTAGGTGAAGTAGCACTTCTTTTGCTTCTCGTTCCAGTTGAACTCGTCGGTGGAGAGGGCCACGATCAGGTAATCTCCCAGCTCCTTGGCCCGGCGCAGCAGGTTGATATGGCCGTAGTGGAGCAGGTCGTAGGTGCCGTAGGTGATGACTTTTTTCATGTTGTGCCTCCAGTTTGCCCCGCAGGGCGGCGCTCAATGCCGCCCCATGGGAAAAACGTCAGATTCAGGGTCGGGGATGTTCAATCAGCACGATTATAGCACATCCCCCGGCCATATGCAATCTGTGAAGGCGTCGAAAAACCGGGAGATTCTCACAAAAAATTCGGTTTGGGGGGCCGTGCCGCCGGGGACGCGGCCTCATCCACAGGGAGAGGCCGACCTGTTTGAGCAGGTCGGCCTCATGGCTGGTTTTACAGTTTGTTTTCGTTTTTAGTGGAAATTAGCACTCCAGTTTCTCCAGGGTGCAGGTCTTGGCGATGGACTTGCGGATCTCGGCCCGCAGGGGCAGCACGGAGGCGGGGGAGACGGACAGCTCGTCGATGCCGATAGCCAGGAAGGTGGGCAGCAGGGAGATGTCGGCGCCCAGCTCGCCGCAGATGCCGATCCAGATGCCGGCCTTGTGGGCGGCGTCGGTGGCCATCTTCAGGGCGCGCAGCACGGCGGGATGGTGGGGGTCGAAGAACTTGCCCAGGTCGTTGGCCTGACGGTCGCAGGCCAGGGTGTACTGGGTCAGGTCGTTGGTGCCCACGGAGAAGAAGTCCACTTCCTTGGCCAGGGCGTCGGCCACAAAGACGGAGGCGGGGGTCTCGATCATGATGCCCAGCTCGGTGTCCTTGTTGTAGGGGATGCCCTCATCGTCCAGCTCGGCCATGACCTTGGCGCAGGCCCGCTTGCACTCCTTGACCTCCCAGACAGAGGTGATCATGGGGAACATGATGGCGACCTTGCCGTAGGCGGAGGCGCGATACAGGGCGCGCAGCTGGGTGCGGAACACCTCGGGGCGGTTCAGGCAGATACGGATGGCACGGACGCCCATGGCGGGGTTCTCTTCCTTCTTCATGTCGAAGTAGTCCACCTGCTTGTCGGCGCCGATGTCCAGGGTGCGGATGACGACGCGCTTGCCGTTCATGGCGGCGGCCACCTGCTTATAGGCTTCGAACTGCTCGTCCTCGGTGGGGTAGTCGGAGGCGGCCAGATACAGGAACTCGGAGCGGAACAGGCCGATGCCCTGGCCGTCGTTGTTCTGCACGGCGGCGACGTCCTCGGGGGAGCCGATGTTGCAGTAGAGCATCATCTTCTTGCCGTCCAGGGTCACGTCCTCTTTGCCCTTCATGGTCTCCAGCAGCTTCTTCATCTCCAGCTGCTTCTCGCGTTTTTCCTTCAGGCCGGTCAGGGTGATCTCATCGGGGTCCAGGAACAGCTCGCCGGTCTCGCCGTCGATATAGGCGGTGCGGCCGTTATAGTCCTGCTTGAGGGCGTCGCCCGCGCCGCAGACGGCGGGGATGCCCATGGTGCGGGCCAGGATGGCAGTGTGGGAGTTGCCGGAGCCGCCCTGGGTGACGAAGGCCAAAATTTTGGACTTGTCCAGCTGGAGGGTCTCGGAGGGAGCCAAGTCGTCGGCGGCCAGGATGACGGGGACGTCGGAGTCGATGCCGCCGGCCACAATGCCCATCAGGTTGTCCAGAATGCGGCGGGCCACGTCCTTGATGTCGGCGGCGCGGGCCTGCATATAGGCGTCGTCCATGGCGGCGAACATGGCGGCGAACTGCTCGCCGGCCTGCTCCACGGCGTACTCGGCGTTGCAGGACTCCTCCTCCATCACGGAGGTCATGCATTCCACGAAGTCCTCGTCCTCCACGAACATGGCGTGGGTCTCGAACAGCACGGCGGCCTCGTCGCCGGCCTCTTCCCGGCACTTCTCGGCCAGGGCCTCCAGCTGCTCCATGGATGCGGCCTGGGCCTCGGCCAAGCGGGCCTTCTCGGCCTCTACGTCGGTGACGGTGGTTTTAACGATGGTGGTGTCCGGGCGCTGGAAGAAATACAGCGGGCCCTTCTCGACGCCCTTGGAGACGCCTTTGCCTTGGATCATGATCATAGTTCTTTCACCCCTGAAAAAATTTGTACAAAAACGCTCATATGATATTAGCGTTTTCGCGGGAGAGGTCGCTCTCTCCACAGCTCTTTTATTTGCCGGGCAAATAAAAAAATACATCTGACATCCTTTTGAAAGCCTGGATGTCAAATCTGTTTCGCCATCTGCCCGGCCCTGTGGCAGAAATCCACAAACCCGCCCCGCTTTTTTTGCCGGAGTTTTATAAATTTCAGCCGGGTATATTATACGCCCTCTTTTGGGTTTCGTCAATGGCAAATAATAAAGTTATTGAAAGAAACT
>JAJQAS010000171.1 GCA_021203685.1 Clostridiales bacterium
ATGTCTCTTCACAGGTGTTACCCATGTGTCTCTTGACACGAGGGCCGCCCCTACAGGTTAATGAATGGAAAAGCGGCATTTTCAGCTTTTATGCCGTCCAACTGTGAGAGAATAACGCTTCTCATTCATAAGCTTGATTTTCGTGTTTCCTCCGCCTCACCGGTTGCCAGCACCTGCAAGGTGTGTTATACTTTGGGAAGATTCCGCACATCGTTCAGGACAGGGAGGGATTTGCTGTGCAGGCGATCAAAGCGATGCTTTTGGTACCGGTTCAGCTGGTCCATCTGCTGCTGTGGCTGGTCTGGAGCCTGTGTAAAGGGTTCCTCCGGCTGCTGGGCGTTTCCGCCCCCGTGCGCACCGGCCAGGACTACGAGCTGTTTGTGGAGCGCTACCTCCGGGGACAGGGCTTCCGGCAAATTCAGCACACCGGCAAAACCGGCGACCTGGGGGTGGACCTGGTGGCCCGGAAGGGACTGCACACCTACGCCGTCCAGTGCAAGTTTTACAGCCAGCCCGTGGACGGCAGTGCCATCCAACAGGTGGTGGCAGGTAAAGCCTGCTACCACTGCGACGCCGCCCTGGTGGTCACCAACACCACCCTGACCCCCGGCGCGTGGACGCTGGCGGAGCACAACCATGTGGAGGTGCTCACCGAGATCAGCCCTGACCTCTGCCTTTCCTCCCTCTCTCCTGCCCGGCTGCTGACACCGGGTCGGCTGGTGGGGTTCGCGGCGGGATGCGTCTCCACCGGAGCCACGCTGTCCTGGCTGCGTGCCACCGGAACGCCCCTGGGGCTGGAGCAGTGCCTGGCCCTGGCGGGAGCCTGCTTTCTGCTGGCCGGGCTGGCGGTGGTGGGCTGCCGCGCCCTGTGGCGTTGGCTGTGGGACCGCTGATTTTGTTTGCCTTTTCTGCGCCGGTTGTGGTATGCTATAGCGTAAGGTCATACTATGTGCACAGCGATGGAACGCCGGCCATTCTGCTGCATCCGTCTGGTTTCAGCCATAGCGGAATCCCCTTCGCGGGAACTGCCAGCGTCTGATTTCCCTTTAATTGCACATTGCACATTGCACATTTTTAACAGCATCGCTGTAATGAGCTACTCACATATTATCTTCACCCCCATCTTTCAAAAAGGAGTTCATCATGCTGGGAAAAATCTATAACAAAGTCATGTCCGCCGGAGTCAGCAGCATCGTCTGCGGCATTATCTCCATCGTGGTGGGAGTCAGCACCGGCGTGATCCTGATCGTCTCCGGGGCCAAGCTGCTGGCTTCCAAAAAGGACATGGACCTGTAAAGCGGTCGGCATCGAAGAAAGGAAGGTGAAGCGATATGGTTCTGCTCATTGACGTCGGCAACACCAACGTGGCCATCGGTGGCTGCGAGGGGGATCGTCTGTGCTTCACCGGCAGCTGCGCCAGCGACCTGAAGAAGACCGAAGACGAGTACGCTCTGACGGTCAAAGGCATTTTGGAACTGAACGGCTTCACCGCTTCCCAGGTGGAGGGAGGTATCATCTCCTCGGTGGTGCCCCATCTGCGGACGGTGCTGTACCAGGCCATGAAGCTGCTGACCGGCCACGCCTTTTTGCTGGTGGGCAGCGGCATCAAGACCGGCCTGAACATCCACATGGATAATCCTGCCCAGCTGGGCAGCGACCTGGTGGTCAACGCCGTGGCCGCCAACGCCAAATACCCCAAGCCCCTGGTGTTCTTCTACATGGGCACCGCCACCACCCTGTCCGTACTGGATAAAAAAGGCACCTATCTGGGGGGCATGATCATACCCGGTCTGCGCATCTCCACCGATGCGCTGTCCGCCCAGGCCGCCCAGCTGCCCGCCATCCCCCTGGCCATGCCCCAGCGGCTCATCGGCCGCAACACTGTGGAGTGTATGCAGGCCGGGGCGGTCTACGGCTGGGCCTCCATGCTGGACGGCCTGGTGGACCGGGTGGAGGAGGAGCTGGGGGAGCCGGTCACCGCCATCGCCACCGGCGGACTGCTCCAGGTGGTGCTGCCCGCCTGTCGGCGGCACATCATCCCGGACCCCCACCTGCGGCTCAACGGTCTGCTTATCCTCTACCAGAAGAACCAGGGCCGGCGGCGGTGAGGCCCGGCGTTTCGTATTTGATTATTCCTGTGTATCGGCTATAAGCCGTCAGCTATTTGCTTTTAGCTTGGCAGCGCTGAGCAAGTGGTCAATGGTTCGTAATGCCTGGCTATTTTGCGATTTATTTGCGGTATACAGTGGCTGACTAACGGCTAATAGCTAACAGCCCATCATACTCCTTGGAGGTTCTATGCTTTATATCATCATTGCCGTCATCCTGTTCGGCCTGCTCATTGCCATCCACGAGTTCGGTCACTTTTCCGTCGCAAAGCTCTGCGGCATCCAGGTCAACGAGTTTTCCATCGGCATGGGGCCGCTGCTGCTGCACAAACAGGGCAAGGAGACCCTCTACTCCCTGCGGCTGCTGCCTATCGGCGGCTACTGCGCCATGGAGGGGGAGGACGAGGAGAGTGATAATCCCCGGGCCTTCGGCAACGCCCCCGGCTGGAAGCGGTTTCTGGTGCTCATCGCCGGGTCGGCCTTCAATTTTCTGGCGGGGCTGCTGATTCTGCTGTGCCTCTACTCCAGCGTCACCTCCTACGCCACCTCCACCATCACCGGTTTTATGGACGGCTTCCCCTGCGAGGGGGAGGATATGCTGATGGTGGGAGACGAGATCCTCTCCATCAACGGTCAGGCGGTGCTGCTCTCCGGCGACATCTCCACCATCCTCTCCCTGAGCGACGAGGACACGGTGGACATGGTGGTGCGCCGGGACGGGCAGAAAATCAGGCTCAATGACCTGCCTTTGACCTTGCAGGAGTACGAGGTGGACGGCGAGACCGTCTGGCGATACGGCCTGTACCTGGGGGTGGAGGACGCCGCCCTCTTTGTCCGGCTGCGCAACGGGTTCTACTCGGCGGTGGATTTTGTGCGCACCGTCTGGTGGAGCCTGGAGATGCTGATTTCGGGAGACGCCGGTCTCTCCGACCTGAGCGGCCCCATCGGCATCGTCAGCACCATGAGCGAGGTGGGGGAGGCGTCGGCCACCGTGCTGGACGCGGTGATGAACCTGCTCTACTTCGCCGCCTTCATTGCCATCAACCTGAGCGTCATGAACCTGCTGCCCATTCCCGCTCTGGACGGGGGCCGGGTGTTCTTCCTGCTGCTGAACGGGCTGATTTACCTGGTGTCCCGGCGGCGCATCCCGGCCAAATATGAGCAGTATGTCCACCTGGCGGGTATGTGCGCGCTGCTGCTGCTGATGGCGGTGGTGGCCCTCCAGGACGTGTATAAAATATTCGTGTAAGGCTGTTTAGAGCCTGCTTCCCTACAAAGTGAGGTTTTTCCTATGACAAAACAGATCATGGTGGGCAGCGTCCCCGTGGGCGGCGGCGCGCCGGTGGCCATTCAGTCCATGTGCTCCACCCACACCGACGACATAGAGGCCACAGTCCAGCAAATTCGGCGGCTGGAGGCCGCCGGGTGCGAGATCATCCGGGTGGCCGTGCCGGATAAGCCCTCCGCCAGGGCCATCGGCAAAATCAAGGAGCAGATCAACATCCCCCTGGTGGTGGACATCCACTTCGACTACAAGCTGGCCCTGGAGTGCATCGCCGCCGGAGCGGACAAGGTGCGCATCAACCCCGGCAACATCGGCGGGGAGGACCGGGTCAAGGCGGTGGCCGACGCCTGCCGCCAGAAGAACATCCCCATCCGCATCGGCGTCAACGGCGGCAGCCTGGAGAAGCCCCTGCTGGCCAAATACGGCGGCGTCTGCGCCGAGGCGCTGGTGGAGTCCGCCTTTGGACATATTCAGCTGCTGAACAAGTACGATTTCGACGACATCTGCGTCTCCCTCAAGTCCTCCAGCGTCCCCGTCACCATGGCGGCCTACAAGCTGATGCACGAGCGCAGCGACTACCCCCTGCACCTGGGCGTTACCGAGGCGGGCACCAAGACCATGGGCACCATCAAGTCCGCCATCGGCATCGGCGGCCTGCTGGCCCAGGGCATCGGCGACACCATGCGGGTGACGCTGACAGCCGACCCCGTGGAAGAAGTAGTCGCGGCGAAACAAATTTTGCAGGCGGCGGGCCTCCGGCAGGATGGCCCCAACCTCATCTCCTGCCCCACCTGCGGGCGCACCTGCATCGACCTGATCCCCCTGGCCCAGGAGGTGGAGGAGCGGCTGAAAACCGTCAGCAAGCCCATCACCGTGGCGGTCATGGGCTGCATCGTCAACGGCCCCGGCGAGGCCAGCGCCGCCGATGTGGGCATCGCCGGAGGCAAGGGCTTCGGCTACCTGTTCGCCCACGGCGAAGTCATCGCCTCCAAGGTGCCGGAGGATCAGTTGGTGGACGAGCTGTTCAAGCTCATCGACCAGCTCTGAGCGCGATTTGAACGAGATACCAACGGAAAAGGAGCGTTTATGGACAGTCCCAAAACCGTTCCCCTGCTGGGGATGTTCCCCCGGTGTCAACTAAACGAGGCGTTGTCCAAAACTGCCGCGTGCTGCCAGGTGCGGCACGCGGTCCTTCGCCCTGCCCGGCGGACGGTGGAGCTGGAGGTCACCTTCTCCGCCGCGCCGGAGGAGCGGGCCGTTGCCGGTCTGGAACGGGCGGTCTGCGCCGCCTATTCCCTGAACCGGGTGGAACTGCACCTGGCGGAGGAACCCACGGACAGCCCCGCCGCGCCCCTGGTGGCCGTGGCTCCGGCAGAGGCCGGGATAGATGAGGACATCCCTTTGCCGGAGGAGGCCCCGCCGGAGCCGGAGTTTCCCACCTGGACGCCGGAGCCGATGGAGGACCGCCCCCCGGTGGAGGACGACCCATTTGCCCGCACCGAGGCCCTCCGGGCCAAAAAGCTCCAGGCCGTGCGGCGGGAGGCCCCCGTCCGCAAGAACAAAAAGCCCCGCAGCCGCCCCGTCACCGGTGACAGTGGGATGATTTACGGCAAGCGCATCCGGGGCCATTCCATCCCCATGAGCGATTTGGACCTGAACCTGGGGACGGTGTGCGTCACCGGGAAAATCTACGCCGACAACAGCCGGGAGCTGAAAAAGCGCAGCGCTTGGGTGGTCAGCTTCAACATCACCGACAACACCAACTCCGTCACCGTCTCCAAGTTTATGGAGAACAAGGAGGCGGAGCCGGTGATGAAGGCACTGAAAAAGGGGACTTATGTCACCGTGGAGGGCAAGCTCAGTATGTCCCACTACACCGGCGACATGGAGCTGTCCCCCTACGCCATCGCCCCGGCGGAGCCGCCGGAGGAGCGGATGGACACCGCCCCGGAAAAGCGGGTGGAACTGCACCTGCACACCCGGTTCTCCACCATGGACGCCCTGACCGAAGTGAAGGACGCGGTCAAGCGGGCCATCAAGTGGGGCCACAAGGCCATCGCCATCACCGACCACGGGGTGGCTCAGGCGTTCCCCGACGCCTGCGCCGTTGCCGGGGACAAAATCAAGGTCATCTACGGCACCGAAGCCTATTTCGTCAACGATGTGGACGAGCGGGTGGTGGTCAAGGGCGCGTGCAACAGCGGGTTTGACGACGAGATCGTCTGCTTCGACCTGGAGACCACCGGTCTCAGCAGCATCAACGACCGCATCATCGAAATCGGCGCGGTGGTGCTGAAAGGCGACGAGATTCTGGACAAATTCGACACCTTTGTGGACCCGGGCAAGCCCATCCCCCGGAAGATCGTGGGGCTGACCGGCATCACCGACGAGATGGTGGCGGGCGCGCCCGGCCAGGAGGAAGCCCTGAATCAATTTTTGGACTGGGCCGGAGACCGACTGTTGGCCGCCCACAACGCCGACTTCGACATGGGCTTTCTGGCCCAGGGATGTCAGCGGATAGGCCGTCCCTTCCGCAATCCCTCCCTGGATACGCTGGTGCTCTCCCAATATCTGCTGCCCGATTTGGGCAAATATACATTGGACTCCGTCTCCGGTGCGCTGAACCTGCCGGAGTTCAACCACCACCGGGCCTGCGACGACGCGGCCATGGTGGGCTATATGCTGGTGCCCTTCTGGAAGATGCTCCGGGAGCTGGGCGTGGAGGACATCAGCGGCATCAACCAGCGCATGACCACCCTCCGCAACGGCAGCAAGCGCAAGCAGCGGCTGCGCCATCTCATTGTGCTGGCCAAAAACCAGAACGGCCTGCGCAACCTCTATAAGCTCATCTCTCTGGCCCATTTGGAACACTTCCAGCGCCGCCCGGTCATGCCCAAGAGCCTCATCAACGCCAACCGGGAGGGCCTCATCATCGGCTCCGCCTGCGAAGCGGGGGAGCTGTTCCAGGCAGTGGAGGACCACAGGGACTGGGATGAGCTGAAACGCATCGCCAGCTGGTACGACTTCCTGGAAATTCAGCCCCTGTGCAACAACGCCTTTTTGGTGGAAAAGGGGTTGGCGAAGGATGAGGAGGAGCTGCGGGAGTTCAACCGCACCATCGTTCGGCTGGGCAGGGAGCTGAACAAGCCCGTCTGCGCCACCGGCGACGTCCACTTCCTGGACCCGGAACAGGAGATTTTCCGACATATTTTGCTCGCCGCCAACGGCTACGACAGCGCCGACGAGGAGCTGCCCATCTACTTCAAGACCACCGACGAAATGCTGGAGGAGTTCGCCTATCTGGGGTCCGAGGACTGCAAAAAGGTGGTGGTAGATGACCCCAACCGCATTGCCAGGTGGTGCGATAAGATAGGCCCCCTGCCCAAAGGCCTGTTCGCCCCCACGCTGAAGGACTCGGACAAGGAACTGGAATACCTGGTCTACCACAAGGCCCATGAACTCTACGGGGACGAGTTGCCCAAAATCGTCCAGGACCGCATCGACCTGGAGCTGCCCGGCATCATCCAGCGAAAGTACGACGTGATTTACATGTCCGCCCAGAAGCTGGTGCAAAACTCCCTGGAACACGGCTACCTGGTGGGCAGCCGGGGCAGCGTGGGTTCCTCCATCGTGGCCTTTTTGTCGGGCATCACCGAGGTCAACAGCCTGCCGCCCCACTACCGCTGTCCCAAGTGCAAGCACTCCGACTTCGACGTGGACACCAAGGAATACGGCTGCGGCGCCGACCTGCCGGACAAAATCTGCCCGGTCTGCGGAAGCCCCATGGTGAAGGACGGCTTCAACATCCCCTTCGAGACCTTTTTGGGCTACGGCGGCACCAAGGTGCCGGATATCGACCTGAACTTCTCCGGTGAGTACCAGGCCCGCGCCCACAAGTACACCTTCGAGCTGTTCGGCGAGGGCCACGTCTTTAAGGCGGGCACCGTGGGCACCGTGGCAGAGAAAACCGCCTACGGCTACGTCCTCAAGTATCTGGAACAGCGGAATATGAAGGTATCCCGGGCGGAGGAAAGCCGCCTGGCTCTGGGCTGCACCAACGTTAAGCGCACCACCGGCCAGCACCCCGGCGGCATGGTGGTCATCCCCGGCGACAAGGAGATCTACGACTTCTGCCCGGTGCAGCACCCGGCGGACGACCCCCACTCCGACATCATCACCACCCACTTTGAATACCACTCGATGGAGTCCAACCTGCTCAAGCTGGACATGCTGGGCCACGATGACCCCACCATGATCCGGATGCTCCAGGA
>JAJQAS010000128.1:0-7275 GCA_021203685.1 Clostridiales bacterium
CTATAAAAGGGCATACACAAACCTATTTGTCCTTGACATGGGGTACACTTTAAAGGAACCCGTTCCCTCCCCTTTTGTGTCGATGTTGTAGAAAAACTCAGCCGAAGCGCCGCACGGCCTCCACTGCCGCCAGAATTTTGTCCCGGTCCTTGACCTTGTCGGTCTCCACGCCGCTGGAGATGTCGATGCCCCAGGGGTGCACCGCCTCGATGGCGTTGGGGATGTTTTCCGGGGTCAGTCCTCCGGCCAGGAGGAACGGCCGCTCCACGCCCTGGACGATGGACCAGTCGAAGGTCTGGCCGGAGCCAGCGCCGGAGTCCAGCAGGATGTGGTCTGCGGCGGAGTTGACGGCGTAGGGGATGACGGACGGGTCGTGGACCTGGCAGGCTTTGATGACGGGTTTGCGGGTCATCATCTGGACACTGGTGATGTACTCCTCCGACTCGGTGCCGTGGAGCTGAACCATGTCCACAATGCCCTGCCGCAGCGCCACCACCACGTCAGAAAACAGGTCGTTGACAAACACCCCCACCAGGGGGATGTTGGGGTCCAGGCGTTTGCGCAGCAGCTTGGCCTGGTCGAAGTCGATGCCCCGCCAGAAGCGGCGGCATAAGATCACCCCGGCATAATCGGGCTTGGCTTCGTTGACGAAGTCTACGTCCTCCACACGGCGCAGCCCGCAAATTTTGATTTTTGTTGACATAGAGATCCCTCGTTACACAGGTGACTGTGACAGCCCAAAAATGTACTTATATATTATACACAGGCCGGGCGGGGATTGCAAACAACAAATGTACTAAAAACGACCGGTTAAATTCCCTTTAATTCATCCATCATGGCCTTTTTGTCCATAGATTTCATAAAAGTCTCACCGATGAGGACGGCGTTGGTGCCGTTGTCCTCCAGCACCTGCACGTCGGCACGGGTCTGGATGCCGCTTTCCGAAACGAACAGGACGGAGGGGGGGACCATCCTGCGGTAACGGGTGGAGTTGTGGACATCCACGGTGAAGTCTTTCAGGTTGCGGTTGTTGACGCCGACGATGCGTGCGCCGGAGGCCAGGGCAGTCTCCACCTCGGCTTCGTCGTGGGCCTCCACCAGCGCGTCCATGCCCAACGACTCCGCCAGCAGCCGCCAGCGGCGCAGGGTGTCCCCGTCCAGCAGGGAGCAGATGAGCAGCACCGCCGCCGCGCCCAGGGTCTTAGCCTCGTAAATCATGTATTCGTCGATGGTGAAGTCTTTGCGCAGCACCGGGAGGGAGACGGCCTGAGAAATTTCCCGGACGTATTCGTCCCGACCCAGGAACCACTTTGGCTCCGTCAGACAGGAGATGGCATCGGCCCCGGCGGCCTCGTATTCCCGGGCGATGTCCAGATAGGGGAAGTCCGGGGCGATGAGCCCCTTGGAGGGGCTGGCCTTCTTCACCTCGCAGATGAAGGAGACGCCGGGGGCGGCCAGCGCCCGGCGGAAGGGGTAGCCGGTGCTGGCGTCCAGGGCCTCGGCCTCCGCCCGGACCTGCTGGAGGGGGCGCAGACGCTTCTTTTCCGCCACAAGCTGCCGGTTGTGGGCGGCGATGGTGTCGAGTATGGTAGCCATCAGGCGTTGGGGGACTGGGCGATGAAGGCCTTCATGGTGGCGAGGGCCGCGCCGGAGTCGATGAGCTGCTTGGCCCGCTCCACGCCCTCGGCCAGGGTGTCCACCTTATGGTCGATGTAGAGACCGGCGGCGGTGTTCATCAGCACCGCGTCCCGCTTGGGGCCGGTGAGCTTGCCGGAGAGGATGTCGGTGGTGATTTGGGCGTTCTCGGCAGGAGTGCCGCCCAGCAGGTCGGCCTTGGTGCCCCGGGTCAGGCCGAAGTCCTCCGGCTGGATGGTGTAGGTCTGGTACTTGCCGTTGTCGAACTCGCAAATCTTGGTGGGGCCGCAGATGGAGACCTCGTCCAGCTTATCCAACCCGTGAACCACCAGACCGCGGGTGGTGCCCAGGCTGGTCAGTACCCGGGCCAGCGGCTCCACCAGGTACTCGTCGTAGACGCCCAGCAGCTCCATCTCGGGGTGGGCGGGGTTGGTGATGGGGCCGAGGATGTTGAACACGGTGCGGAAGCCCAGCTCTTTGCGGATGGCTCCCACGTACTTCATGGAGGTGTGGTACTTCTGGGCGAACATAAAGCAGGCCCCCACGTCCTTCAGCAGGCGAACGCAGGTCTCCGGGTCCTGCTGGATGTTGGCCCCCAGGGCCTCCAGGCAGTCGGCCGCGCCGCAGCTGGAGGAAGCGGCCCGGTTGCCGTGCTTGGCGACCTTGACGCCGCCGGCGGCCAGCACAAACATGGTGGTGGTGGAGATGTTGAAGCTGTGGGCGCCGTCGCCGCCGGTGCCCACGATCTCCAGGGTCTTCATGTCGCCGGTGTCCACGGGAAGGGCTTTGTCCCGCATGGCGGCGGCGCAGCCGGAGATCTCGTCGATGGTCTCGGCCTTGGTGCTCTTGGTGGACAGGGCGGCCAGGAACGCGGCGTTCTGGGTGGGAGTGGTCTCACCGCTCATGATCTCGCTCATAACGGCGTAGGCTTCTTCGTAGGTCAGGTCCTGTTTGTCAACGATTTTGGTGATGGCTTGCTTGATCATAGTGGTGTTCCTCCCGGTAAGAAATTGCTTTAATATGTGGTGGCCCTTGGGGGTCAGGATGGACTCAGGGTGAAATTGCAGGCCGTAGACCTCGTAGTCCCTGTGCCGGACGGCCATGATCTCGCCGTCCTCAGTGGTGGCGATGACCTTGAGGCAGGGGGGCAGGGTCTCCGGCACGGCGGCCAGGGAGTGGTAGCGCGCCCCCTCGATGACGTGGGGCAGGCCGAAGAAGATGGGGGTGCTCAGGTCCAGCGTGATGTCGGACTTTTTGCCGTGCATCAGCTCCTTGGCGTAGGAGACGGTGGCTCCAAAGGCTTCGCAGATGGCTTGGTGGCCCAGGCACACCCCCAGGATGGGGATTTTCCCGGCGAAGCGGCGCACCACGTCCTCGCAGATGCCCGCCTGACTGGGCCGCCCGGGGCCGGGGGAGAGGATGATGTGGCTGGGGTTCAGGGCTTCGATTTCCTCCAGCGTGATTTTATCGTTGCGCACCACCCGGATGTCCGGATTGATGGAGCCGATCAGCTGATACAGGTTATAGGAAAAGCTGTCGTAGTTGTCAATCAGCAAAATCATCAGTCAATGCCTCCCTCGCTCTGTTTCACGGCGTTGACCACCGCCGCCGCCTTGTTGATGCACTCCTGGTACTCGCTCTCCGGCACGGAGTCGGCCACGATGCCCGCGCCGGAGCGGACAAAGACGGTGCCGTTCTTCTTGAAGGCCAGGCGGATGGCGATGCAGGTGTCCAGGTTGCCGGTGAAGTCGATGTAGCCGATGGCGCCGCCGTAAATGCCCCGCTTGTTGTTCTCCAGCTCGTTGATGATTTCGCAGGCGCGGATCTTCGGCGCGCCGGAGAGGGTGCCGGCGGGGAGGACGCAGCCCACCGCGTCCAGGGCGTCGCAGTCGTCCCGCAGCTCCCCCCGGACGGTGGAGCCGATGTGCATGACGTGGGAGTACCGCTCGATGCCCATGTACTGCTCCACCTGGACGGTGCCGAACTTGGACAGGCGGCCGATGTCGTTGCGGCCCAGGTCCACCAGCATATTGTGTTCGCTGCACTCCTTGGGGTCGGCCAGCAGGCTCCGCTCCAGGGCCAAGTCCTCCGCGTCAGTCTTGCCCCTGGGCCGGGTCCCCGCCAGGGGGAAGGTGTGCAGCACGCCGTCCTGGAGCTGCACCAGCGTCTCCGGAGAGGCTCCGGCGATCTCCACGTCGTCGCTGACGATGTAGAACATATAGGGAGAGGGGTTGGTGGCCCGCAGCAGCCGGTAGGTGTCGAACAGAGACCCCTCCGCCTCCACCTGAAGCCGGTTGGACAGCACCACCTGGAAGATGTCGCCCTCGTAGATGTAGTGCCGGGCCTTTTCCACCATGGCGCAGTACTGTTCTTTGTTGAACAGGGGCTGGAACTCACCTTTGAGCTTCAACGGTTTGTTCTGCTTGGGGGTGCCGGTCTTGATGAGGGTGACCATCTCGTCCAGCTCCAGCAGGGCGCGGCGGTAGTTCTCCTCGATGGAGTCGGTCTTGGCGTTGACGATGACGGTGATGGTCTGCTTGTAGTTGTCGAAGCACACCAGCTTGTCGAACAGCATCAGGTCAACGTCCTTGAAGTTGCCGGGATCGGCGCTGTCCAGATTCAGGGACGGCTCGGCGTACTTGATGTAGTCATAGGAGAAGTAGCCCATCAGCCCGCCGGTGAAGGGGGGCATCCCCTCGATTTTGGGGGCGCGGTTCTCATCGATGATCTGGCGGATGAGCTGGGCCGGTTCCTCCGTGGGGACGGTCATGGTCATGCCCGACTTGATGGTGGCCACGCCGTTGGTGCAGGTGAACTCCAGCTTGGGGTCGTAGCCCAGGAAGGTGTAGCGGCCCCAGTGCTTGGTCTGCTCGGCGGATTCCAGCAGGAAGCAGTGGCGGCTGACCGATTTCAGGATGCGGAGCATCTCCACGGGAGTGCGGATATCGGAGAGGATGGTGCGGGCCACGGGAATGGCCCGGTAATCCGGGGCCAGGGCCTCGGCCTCTTCCAGAGAGGGGAAATAGGTTTTCATAGTCGGATGGACCTCCTTTTGGGGATTGCTCAAAATCATAAAATCTGATTATCCCTTTGAATCAGCCTTTCACTATTTTTAACCGGAAAACCCCTCCACCATGCTTCGCATGGTCCCCCTCCCCTTTCAGGGGAGGCGAGGGGGATAGTGTTTACTGTTTGTCCAGCACTTTTACCCAATGTAGTACAAGTTTCCCACGAAGAACTACTTTTTGGCAACTGACCACCCCGCTTGCCTCCCCTGAAAGGGGAGGGGGCGCGGCGCAAGCCGCGACGGAGGGGTTTCAACGCCAGGCTAAATGAAGCAGATAGTCAAATCATAAAAAAACCGTCCATGAGAAAAAGTTCTCAAGGACGGATAACCCGCGGTGCCACCTTGTTTTGCAGAAAAACTGCACACTCGTGGAGTACTACCATACTCCCGGCCTTTGACGCAGACCATACGTCGCAGTATACTGAGGAAAAGATCCCGTTCCCTGCGCCCTCAGTGGACCATTATGACACGCGGTTGCTGCCGACATCCCAGCGCCGCCGACTCTCTGTGAGTACCTCTCGCGTCTTTACTTCCACCTCAACGGTTTTATGGTTCCAACCCTGCCGCTGGCGCGGCAAAAAGGAACACATCTATGGACGGTATGAAATTGAACGGGATTAGTATAGCAAAGGATTTTTTATTTGTCAAGTGCAGGAGAAAAATAATGTGCAATTAGCAATGTGCAATGTGCAATGGTTGGTTTTCCAGCCGTTATCCGCTGACGGGGCGGCGCTGGAAAACTGCCCGCTCTCCTTCGCCGCAAGGCGACAGAGAAAGGCCGGTTTCCCGTACCATTGCTAATTGCTAATTGTTACACTACCGCCACCAGAATGGGAACGGTGAAGATACACAAAATGGTGGTCATAATGATGCCCGCAGAGCAGGTGGTGCAGTCAATGCCCTTTTGCGTCCCCAAAATCAGGGGCAGATTGCCCACCGGCATCCCGAACATAATCATAAACAGAGGGATCAGGTCGGCGGGAATGGGCAGCGCCCGCAGCAGCGGCAGCAGCGCCAGTGGGATGACCAGAAGCTTCAAAACCGAGAAAAGGTAAAGTCTGCCGTTGCCGAAAATCTGTTTCAGGCTGGCATGGGCTACGGTGTAGCCGATGGTGACCAGCGCCATGGGGGAGGCCACATTGCCCAGATAGGTGACGGCGGTGGCGATAAAATCGGGGACGGTGATGCTAAAGGCCAGCACCAGAATGGCGAGGATACACAGCAGATTGCCGGGGTTGACCATGGCTTTCAGGGAGGAGAGGGAGAATTTTCCCTCCATCAACGCCACGCCGTAGGAATAAAAAACCAGGTTAAAGGCCAGCGTGAATTCGGTGACGTAGACCACGTATTCCGACCCCAGCACGCAGTTGACCACCGGGATGCCGATGAACCCCAGATTGGAGAACACAAACATCATCTGATACATTTTTCGCTGGAAGGGATCTCTGTCGAAAAATGGAGAGAGGATCATCCCGATGAGAATGAACACCGCGAACATCCCCGCCGCTACCAGGGCGACCAGCCCCATGCGGCTCAGGGGGATCTGCCCAACGGAACTGATGGCGTTGGAGAGAGCCAGCAGGGGGTTGAAAATGGTGGTAATCAGCGCGGAGAGTTTGGCGCACGTGTGATCGTCCAGCATCTCCCGTTTGGCGGCGATAAACCCGGTTCCGATCATGATGACCAGGGACAGCATCTGGAAAAATACGGTGATGAGCAGTTGCATGGCGGTTCGTCTCTTTTCTCGCACAAACAGCCCCGCCAAAGTGACGGGACTGTTTGGAATCGTAATGATTTTGTTGGGAAGCGATTACTTCTCGCCCTTCACCAGGGCGAAGGAGAACTCGGCGGTGACGGACAGCTTGCCGTTCACGTAGCCCTTGGCGGCGCACCAGTAGAAGGGGCCTTTGCTCTTGATGACGGAGCTTTCGCTCTCCAGGGTGTCGCCGGGCTTGACGGGGCTTTTGAAGCGGACTTTGTCCAGGCTGGTGAACATGGGGGTCACGTCGGGGGTGGCGAGGCCCGCCAGCAGCACACAGGCGCCCTGGGCCATCATCTCGCACAGCACCACGCCGGGGACCACGGGGTTGCCGGGGAAGTGGCCCTTGAGGAACCATTCCTCGCCGGAGACGTGGTACTTGGCGTGAGCCACGCCGTCCACCACCTCAGCCTCCTGCACCAGCAGCATGTTGTCCCGATGGGGGATGATTTTCTTGATTTCTTCCTGATTCATGGTTTTTATTCCTCGGTTTTGGGTTCTTCGTCGGCGGGGACTTCCTCAGGAGCGGGTTCTTCGGAAACGGACTCCACGGGTTCTTCGGAAACAGGCTCCTCGGCCTCCCCTCCGGCTTCCACCTCAAGCTCATCCTTCTTAGGGAACAGGGCGGACAGGGCGTTCTTGCCCTTCAGCAGGCCCATCTTGCCCAGGGAGACCCCGGCCTTGGCGGTATTGGCAACGGCCTCGCCGGTCTTTTTGGCGGCCTGCTTCACTGCGCCGGTGTTCAGCCTGACTTTTTTCTCATCGTCTTCGTCTTCGTCAGCTTCCGCTTCGTCATCGGCCTCCTCCGCAGGTT
>JAJQAS010000128.1:7285-7632 GCA_021203685.1 Clostridiales bacterium
CATCCTGTCGTCCCGTCGGGGGAAGCATTTGATGCTTTCTTGGTGAAGGATGGTTTTTCTTCCTTCTAGTCTTCCTCCTCGGCGGCGGGGGCTTCCTCCTCGGCTTCGGCGGGTTCGGCGGTCTCCGCTTGCTCGGCAGTCTCCTCTACCTCGGCGTCCACAGGCTCTTCGTCAGCGGCGGCGCGCTCGTCCCGCTTGGTCTTGATGAACTCGGCGGCAGCGGCGGCGCTGGCCTTGATGCTGTCGCTGAACGCGGCGGCGGCCTTGGAAGCGGCGTTCTTCATGTCCTCAGCGGTGACGGTGGGAGCGCCTTCCCCTTCGGGGCAGGGAGGCACAGGGGGCATGGG